>JBKEAK010000139.1:0-10740 GCA_047972125.1 Halodesulfovibrio sp. | reverse complement strand
CTGCCGTAGTGCTTGGCGTGCATGGCCTGCGCCGCATTGCGCAGCAGGTTGAGCACCACCTGCTCTATTTCGTTGGTCGAGCAGATCACGGCGGGCAGTTCAGGCTCGTAGTCGCGGGTAATGATGATGGATCGGAAGTCGTAGCGCTTCTTGAGGTCGTAGTCGTTGGCGGCAAGGTCTATGGTTCTGTCCAGCGAGGTGTTAAGGTCCACGGTAGACCGCCGCGCATCGCTGGAACGGGAAAAGTCCAGCATGTTTGCAACAATCTGCGCAGCCCGCGAGCCTGCCTGCCGGATGCCCTGCAGGAAGAACAGCACCTGACGTTCTGCAAGATAGGCCCGCACCTGCTCCAGTTTGCAGCCCACCTTTTCTGCTGCGTCCAGATTCGCCTGAATATCGGGCGAGATGCGGCGTTCAATATTTTGCGCACCCTGCAATATGGCCCCGAGGGGGTTGTTGATCTCGTGTGCCATGCCTGCGGCAAGTCCGCCGACGGACATCATCTTCTCCGTCTGCACCATCATTTCTTCCATGCGCACCCTGCGGGTGATGTCTTCCATGCGCAGCACAACGCCCTGTCTTCCTCCCGAGCTGAGCGGGTAGAGCAGAACATCAAAATAGAATGTGCCTTCGTTGTTGCGGCGGTTCTGTTTTTCCAATCGTCTCGGGGAGCCATCGGCCAGCGAGTCGGTAATGGCCTTGTCGTAGTCGGCAAGTGAGGGAAACACCATCTGGAAGGGCCTGCCCACGACATCGTGTTCGTGGAGGCCGTAAAACTGCTCAGTGGCCTTGTTGATGTGGGTAATGATGAAGTCTGCATCCATGCCGATGATGACCGAAGGCATGGAGTCTATGATGTTCTGCACATAGTGCCGGGCGTCCGCTATTTCCTTTTCCCGCAGCTGCACCTCGGCAGCCATTTCCTTGAAGTTCCGATGCAACGAGTAGAGCTCTTCTATGGTTTCCGTGTAGTCGGATTCATCCCCGTATTCGCCCTCGGCCAGTTTGGAAATGGAGGTATCAAGCTGCCGGAAGGGCACGAGCAATGCTTTCTTCAGTTCAACCGCAAGGCTCAGGGAGACAAAGGCGAATATGATGAACAGAAAAAGCAGGAACTGCGCAACGGACATGGTGATGCTCAAATAAACCTTCTGCATGGGCATGGCCGTTATGAGCATCCATCTGAGGTTCTCTATGGCTGTGGAAGAGGCAAGGTAACACTCGCCGCGCATACGTATTATCCTGCTCTTGTTCAGCAGCATGCCCTCCGAAAAGAAAGGCAGGTTTCCCAGATTTTCCTGCTGGCGCATGGCGGTGCTGTCCGGATGGGCAAGCACCGTTCCCCACTGGTCCGTGAGAATGATGTCGGAGGTATCCTGCGGTTGCAGCTTGCGTATGTGTTCCTGAATTGCGTCGAGCTTCAGCGCCCCCACTATCTTGGAGCCGTCCGGCAGGGTGTGGGCGAGATAGACCACCGTTGTAGAGCCGTCTTCAAGCAGCAGGGGGTGCCCTATGTGGTGCCCCTTGGCGGTGAGTGTTTCAAGGGGGATGGGGAAATCGATGTTCGACATGCCGGTGGGGGCGCTTGCCACCACAGTGCGATTGGGCGCAATGAGGAGCAGGCGGGCGAACTGGCGGTTCACTTCCCATGCCTGCTTGAGGGCAAATTGGGTGTGTCCGAGCGACTCGTTCGGTGTGTATTCCGTTTCCAGTCCTATATGATTGAGCGTAGAAAGGGCGTTGTTGATGTAGTTGTCCACATACCCTGCAAGGTTGAGAGAAAGGGAGCCGCTTGTGGCTTCGAAAAGCTGGCGCTCCTTGATGTAGAAGAAAGTACCAAGGCAGAGCGTGGCAGTGATGAAGAGCAGGCCGCTCCAGTTGAGCAGCTTCTGATTGATGAGCTGGGCGAGTGTGGGCAGTGCCTTGGGTGATTCGTTCATTGTACCAGAACCATCGTTCCGTTTTGGATTTTCAGAAGAAGGGGAGCGCTCGTGCGGTCGCCGAACTGGTCCAGCTTGATGGGGGAGTTTATGCCCGGCAGTTCATCAAGAGAGACAAGCGCTTCCGGCAGTCCCTGTTTTTTGCCGCCTGTCTTTTCCAGTGCTGCGGCAAGAAGTTGCATGGCCTCGTAGCCGAAAGACGCGTATGTGGGGGTAATGCCGAAGCGCTTTTCATACTGCTTCTTGAAAGCCAGATATTCCGGCCTGTCGTTGGAAGGATTGTAGCTGAAACTGGCGGTGAGGTGTTCCATGTGCCTGCCGCCGGTCATGATAAGATCGTTGGTCAGCGCCCACGGAGTGCAGAAGAGTGGAAGGTGCAGTCCCTGTACGTACATGTTCTGGGCAAAGCTTGAAACGTCGCGGGCGGCAAGGGCAACGAAAACGCCATCGGTTTGCGTATCCTTTATTTCGTTGATGAGACCTTTCCAGTCCGGCTTGCGGGAAGAGCTTATGGGGGCGAAAATGGTGACGGTGGCACTCTGTTCACGTATCCTGTCGGCAAACGCAAGACTGAAGCTTCTGGTATAGGATTCGTTATCCGTGTCGTATATCACGGCTATACGAGTCAGGTGCTGGGTGCGCGTGGCATAGTCGGCAAGGGTTTGCGCCCATGCTGTATTGTGCGTCATCACGCGGAAGAAGTTGTCTTTTATGCCGGTAAGGTCGGGGGTGCTGGTGGAGGGAGATACGTATACTATTCCCTTGTTGTGCAGGGCCTTCAGCGCCGCCACAGACTGCTGGCTGGTCATGTGACCGATAATGGCCACGGCCCCGGCACCCATGAGGGCTTCATCTGCAGCCACGGCCTGTTCCGGCGTATCGCCATCGTGTCGGGTGACAAGCTCAAGGGGATGCCCCTGAATGCCCCCTTTGGCATTGATGTGTTCAATGCAGAGCTGAACGCCGTTGCGGACCTGAATGCCGAGATCGGCGAATTTTCCTTCAAGCGGGCCGGAGAGTCCGATAATAATGGGAGAGCCGTTGTCTGTCGAATAGTGCCAGAGAACGATGAGTCCTGCCAGAACGACAGCAAGAACAAATTGCAGAACCCTGAAGGTATTTTTCATATTCCGCATCCCGTTGGCTTGTTAAGGAAATCGGATTCACGACATCTTATATGAAAGCGTTGCAGGATTGTAAACTTTCAGATCGAATGTAGCCAGACAAGACAGTAGTTTACCCCTTCATTATCATGGAGCAAAGCACAATGACAAAAAAGTTCAGGCTGGCGCTGTCGGAAGACGAAAAGCAGTACCTGCTCAATCTTGTGCGCCGGAGCATTGCGCAACGGCTTGACGGAGATTGGAGAGAGGCAGAAAGTGTTGCTTCAACTCTGAGCTCTGCTACACTGGACATGCCGCTTGGTGCGTTTGTCACCCTGAAGAAGCAGGGCATGCTGCGCGGATGCATAGGGAGCGTTGTTTCCGACCTTCCATTGCGTGAGACCATTGCGCGCATGGCACAGGCCGCTGCGTTTGAAGACCCCAGGTTTCCTCCGCTTGCCGAGGACGAGTTTGCGGAGATTGAAGTGGATATCTCGGTGCTTGGCCCGGTGACGCAGTGTGACGATGTGCGGGAAATAGAGGTCGGCAGGCATGGCCTGATCGTGCGGCGCGGCATGCAGTCCGGCTTGCTGCTGCCGCAGGTGCCTGTTGAGTGGGGATGGGACAGGGAAACCTTTCTGTCGCAGACCTGCCGCAAGGCCGGCCTGCCGGAAGATGCGTGGAAACGGGAAGGGACACAGATCTTGTGGTTTGAGGCAGAGGTGTTCTGATTCGGGAATGCGTTTGTCGCAACGCTGAAAGGGAGGATCGATGGGACTATTTTCCGGAGGCGGAAACCGGTTTTCCATTACACGGGCAGCCCTGAAGACCGCTATCATATATGCCGTGTTCGGCCTGCTGTGGATCCGTTTTTCGGACCTGTTTCTCGAATATACCATACATGACGCCAGCGTCATGACGACCATCCAGACCTACAAGGGGTGGTTTTTCATACTTGTCACCTCCGGACTGCTGTTTCTGCTTATCCGCAGGAATATGCAGGCTCAAAGACATTCCGAACTTTCGTTGCGGGCGAGCAACATGCGGCTCGAGGGTATGTTCCGCGTTGCCGGGGGCGTGGCCTTCATTCTCAGCAGGCAGCGCGGCGGCCTGCATTTCATCGAGGCATTCAGCCCCGGTGCGGTGCGTATGTTCGGTCTGGAGTTCACGGATGCCGGACGCCCCGTGGCCGGTCTTCCCCTGCCTGCGGGCCTTTTTTCCGTGTACGAAGGGGAAGATGGCGTGGGCGGCATGAACGAGCTGACTTTCCGGGATCGTGCAGGGCAGGACAAGGTGGTGCTGGCGAGAACCCTGGCGCTTGATCCTGAGGATGACGGAACCGAGGTCATGCTTTCCGTGGCGCTGGACATAACGGAGCGCAAGCGCATGGCGCAGCGGCTGGAAGCGGCAACCGGCATGATAAACGGCATTCTGGATGCCGTGCCCTCCATCATGATCTGTCTGGACGACGCCATGCGGGTGATGCACTGGAATGCCGCCGCGCAGGCGTGCACGGGCCTTGAGCTTGCAAAGGTGAAAGGGCGCCCGCTCAACAAGGTGTTTCCTCTGCTGGGAACGAGGTGGCAGGAACTTTCCATTGCTGTTTCTTCCCGGAGCAGCATGACCCTGCAGTTGCGCAGCGTACGGAGAATGTGCGTGCTGGAGGATGATGCCGAAGCAGAGCCGGAGGTTGATGCCGCCAAGGTATACGAAGTGCAGGTGTTTCCTCTGCCTTTGGCGGAAGGCGGGGCTGTTGTGCGCCTTGATGACATTACCGAGCGCATGAAGGTGCAGGAAGTGCTGGTCCAGACGGAAAAGATCATGTCTGTCGGCGGGCTTGCCGCAGGCATGGCCCACGAGATCAACAACCCCCTTGGTGCTATTCTGCAGGGTATTCAGAACGTGCGCAGAAGATTGTCCGCCGACCTGCCCGCCAACCTTGAGGCGGCCGGTGCCGTGCAGTGCGATCTGGAGGCGCTTGACCGCTACATGCGCCACCGGGGCATAGACCGCATGCTCGACGGCATGTCGGAAGCCGGAAAACGGGCCGCCGAAATTGTGACCAACATGCTGGACTTTGCCCGTTCCGCAGATCTTTCCCACAGCGGCGTACACATCAACCAGATTGCGGACAAGGCTCTCAGCCTGATCGACAACGACTACAGCCTGGAAAAGCGCTACGATTTTCGCAAAATCAAGGTCGTCAGGGAGTATGCCGGCGACCTGCCCATGATCTCCTGCTCCCGCATCGGCGTAGAGCAGGTGCTGGTCAATCTGCTCCGTAATGCGGCGCAGGCCATGTATGCCTACGAGGGCGACCCCGAGCGGGTGCCGGAAATCCGCGTGCGTACCTACGCAAGCGACAGCAGCGTCTGCATAGATGTGCAGGATAACGGTCCCGGCATGACAGAAGCCCAGAGCCGCAGAGTTTTCGAGCCCTTCTATACGACCAAACCTTCAGGCGAAGGGACGGGGCTCGGCCTTTCCGTTTCGCATTTCATCATCACCAGCGGACACAACGGTACATTTTCCGTGGAAAGTGCTCCCGGCAGGGGAGCCTCGTTCAGAATATGTCTTCCCGTCCGTGCGGGTTGATATCTGTGCGGGCTGATATCTGTGCCGGTTGATTTCCGGCTCCCATGTTGCCGGTAGCCGAACCGGTCGCCTTCGTGCTACCTCCCTTGTCGTTGCGGAAGCAACGTACGTCTGCGTTCATGGTGTGCAGCCTGTCTGCATACCGCCTGCGCATTGTCTGCGAATCGTTTTGCGGACGCTGTTTCCGCCTGCCCACTCTTTCTGTTGCAAGGTAACCGCATGGCCAGAGATTTTTCGACCACCGCCGATAACCGGCGGATGTATATTTTCCTGTTGGTGATGGTGCTCGCCGTTGCGGTGGGGTTTCAGGGGTGGCGTACCCTTTACAACAACTTCGCCGTGGATGTGGCCGGACTTTCCGGACAGGAAAACGGTTTTGTGCAGTCTCTGCGTGAGGTGCCGGGCTTTCTGGCCCTGCTGGTCATCTATCTGCTGCTGATCGTGCGCGAGCATACCCTTGTGGCGGTTTCCGTTCTCGTGCTCGGTGTCGGTGTTGCCATGGCCGGGTTCTTTCCTTCGTACCACGGACTGCTGCTCACCACGCTGATCATGAGCTTCGGGTTTCACTATTATGAAACCACGAACCAGTCTCTCATTCTTCAGTACTTCGACAAGACGCAGGCCCCGGTTGTCATGGGGCGGCTCAGGGGCTTTTCATCCGGTGCCAACCTTGCCGTCGGCGCGGTTGTGTTTCTGCTTGCCCCGGTGCTGGAATTCCGCACCCTGTTCTGCATATTCGGCGGGGTTGTACTGGTTGCGGGCGTGTGGTGCCTGCTGCAGAACCCTTCGTCCACAAATATTCCCCCGCAGCGCAAGGGCATGGTGTTCCGCTCCCGCTACTGGCTCTTCTATCTGCTCACCTTTCTCAGCGGTGCCCGCAGGCAGGTCTTTGTCGCCTTTGCCGTGTTTCTGCTGGTGGAAAAGTTCGGCTATTCCGTGCAGGAGATTACGGCCCTGTTCATTCTGAACAACGTGGTCAACTGGTACCTCTCGCCTGCCATCGGGCGTGCCGTGAACAAGTACGGCGAGCGCAAGATGCTCACGGTGGAATACCTGAGCCTCATGGGCATTTTCGTTGCCTACGCATTTGTGGACAGCAAGATACTGGTCGCGGTGCTGTATGTGCTTGATCATGTCTTCTACAACTTTGCCATGGCCATCAAAACCTACTTTCAGAAGATTGCCGATCCCTCTGATATTGCCCCCAGCATGGCGGTGAGCTTCACCATCAACCATATTGCCGCCGTGGTTATTCCGGCAGCGGGCGGGTTGCTCTGGATGGTGGATTATCGCATTCCCTTCCTCTGTGCGGCAGGGCTTGCAGGCCTGTCACTTCTGTTCTCGCAGTTTGTCCGTATTCCTGAGGTGCAGGGCAAGTAACCGCGCGTAGCGTATAAGCAATTGCTTCAGGCGGCATGTCGCGCTATTATGGCACTATCCATACCTGTAAAGGAGATTGCCATGTCTGCCATATTGCATTGCACCCGCACCCTGCTGCGTCTGACTGTTCTGCTGTTGTTCGTGATTGTTCTTGCCGCACCGGCCTTTGCCGATGACGGGCAGGGCAAAAAGCCCCTCAAGGATACGCCCCAGCGTGTTCCGGCCCGCGCTACTGCCGTCTCCGTGGAGCACGAGGGCGCGGATACCGCAGGCACCCGCCTGACATTCCAGCTCAAGGAACTGTTCAACACGGCCAGCCTTTTCAACCTGACTGATGCTGATGCGCCCAAGATCAACCTGCTGATCTCGACCCAGCCGGAGTTTTCTTCGCGTCCGGAAATAGGGTCGGCCTATGCTGTTGTATGGGTTTATGCCGAGAGCAAGGGCAATCTGCAGTACTATCTCGGGCGGCAGGTCGGCGTGGTGAGCGACGCCACGGCTGCTGAGGTGGCGCAGCAGATTGCAGAAAGGACGGACGGCATTGCCGTGAAATACGGCTACCTTTTCGGAAAATAGCGGAGGTGCCGATGGACAGGGCCGTCCTGCTTACCGTTACGGACGACATGACCGCCATGTGGAGCATGCGCTTTGTTGCCGGTTTTTTCCCCGACAAGAAGCACCTAGAAGTATGCGTGCTGTATGTGGCTCCTTCCGGCTATTCCGCAAAAAATGAAGAGACACGCATTGTTCTTTCGGACCACGAGGTCCGCAAAGGACGCGAGATAGTGGAAACTGCCCGGCAATGGCTTGTGGAGCACGGCTTTTCCGACGCCAAGGTGAAGACCAAGGTGCTTTCCACTCAGTATGGCGTGGTCAAGGATCTCGTCTCCGAAGCGCGCAAGGGGCTGTATGATGCCGTGGTGGTGGGCAGGCGGTATCTCGACTGGATGGAGATGCTGTATACCACCAGCGTGAGCCGCGGCATTCTGTGGGAAGATGTGGATTTTCCGGTATGGGTCTGCAACGAGCCCGATTCTTCCCGGCAGGGGGTTCTGCTCTGTGCCGATGGCTCGGCACCTGTTGCCCACATGGCGGACCATGTGGGCTTCATGCTGGGGGCGGTGCCCGACAGGCGTGTGACCATTCTCCATTTGCGGACCCCCGGTGTCTCGGCTGAAGATGCCGTGGAAGAGGCCCGCCAGCGCATACTGGATAACGGCATAGAGGCATCTCGTATCAGCACGCTGATAACGGCAGGGCAGGACAAGGTGGGCACCATTTTACGCATTGCCCATGAGGGTGACTTTGCCGTTGTAGCGGTGGGGCGCAGACCGGATCTTCCGGAATCCCTTGTCCGACGGGTGCTTACCCGTTCCGTAAGCCTTGGCTTGCATGAGAATGTGAACAAGTTTTCTCTGTGGGTATGCAGATAGACTGCTGCGCAGGAAAATCGGATTAGAATAATATGTTTTTGGCCGGTCAGATATTGCAAATTGGTCAGGCCGGTGGTATATCCCCCATGTCTGACTGACGCTGCAAAAGCACTTTTGGACATAAATCGCCATAAATCCGGACTGTTCCGGTCATATTTGAGCGATTCGCACAAGTTTGAGGATTGCCCCCCAATTCCGCCTTGAATCATGCGAATCGCTCTATTTTTTTGTCTGTCACGGTGTGACAGCCTTTTTCGCACGGCGCAGCCCCATGCTGCTGTGTCTGTTTCTTTCCTTTCATACTACCTTACCGACTGTTGCATCGCTGCACTGTATTCTCTTTGACTCTGAAGAGCAGGGGTGTTTTCTGTCTTTTTAAGTCTTTCTCTGTCTGTTTTTGTCCGTTGTGGTTTGTTTTGGTCATGCAGTGGCGTGTCGGCGTTTGATAATACCATTCTTTTCAGGTGGTAACATGGTGTGTCACAGCGTGCGTATGAATATAATCTTGGACAGGTAGGGCTGGCTGTGTAATAGTTATCTGGTAACTTTAATGTACCATAAATAACTAATTCTAACACAGTTCGGAGAAATGGGATGAAGAAGCTTATTACCTTGCTGCTTTTCCTGGTTCTGGCCCTGCCTGCGGTTTCCTTTGCGGAAAAACCGGTCCTCATGATGTCCACCACGACCAGCACCGACAATACCGGTCTGCTGGATGTGCTGAAGCCCGCGTTTGAAGCGGAAACCGGCATCGAACTGCGTTGGACCGCCGTTGGTACCGGCAAGGCCCTTGCCATGGGTCAGAACTGCGACGTGGACGTGCTGCTTGTGCATGCCCCCGGTGCAGAAAAGAAGTTTGTTGCAGACGGATACGGCGTGGACCGCACCCAGCTGATGTATAACGACTTCGTCATCGTCGGCCCTGCTGCCGACCCCGCAAAGGTAAAGGGCATGTCCGTCAGCGATGCACTGAAGAAGATCGGCCAGTCGGGCAACGTTTTCTGCTCCCGCGGCGACAACTCCGGTACGCACAAGAAGGAACTTTCCCTGTGGAAGGAATCCGGCATGGCTGTGCCTGAAAAGGAAGCATGGTACGTTCAGACCGGTCAAGGCATGCTGCCCACCATCAACGTAGCCAACGAAAAGAATGCCTACACCATGACCGACCGTGGCACCTTCATCAAGTATGAGGCTTCCCACAACGGTAACCCGCCCATCGTCATTCTGGTGGAAGGCGACGGCGTTCTCTTCAACCAGTACAGCGCCATGGCAGTGAACCCCAAGAATTGCCCCAACGCAAAGTACGACCTTGCCAAGAAGTACATCGACTGGATGGCTTCCGACGCAACCCAGAAGCTCATCGGCGACTTCAAGCTCATGGGCAAGCAGCTCTTCACCCCCAACGCGGGCAAGTAGCTCCGCCATTTCCCTGATTGACAGCAGATAAGGGCGGTTGCATACCGCCCTTTTTCATGGAAGAGGGTACGCTCAATGGACTTCATTCTCGAGGGCATATACAAGGCCTTCCTGCTCCTGCTCGGCGGTCACGAAGAAACGTGGTCGGCCGTTTATGCAACGGTTGCCGTATCCAGCATATCCATCTGTGCAACGGTGCTGCTCGGTGCCCCGCTCGGTTTTCTGCTCGGCTATTGCAGTTTTCCGGGGCGGCGGGCCGTGCGCCTTGTCGTGGATACGCTTCTTTCATTCCCCACCGTGGTCATCGGCCTTATTGTCTATGGCTTCATTTCACGCAGCGGTCCGCTGGGTGAGCTGGGGCTGCTGTTCACCTTGCAGGGCATTGCCGTGGGGCAGGTGATGCTGGGGCTGCCCGTGGTTGTGGCCATGGTGGCCAATGCCGTGGAAAATGCTGACGAAAGGCTGGAGGCAACCCTGCTCACTCTGGGGGCAGACAGCACCCAGCTTTTGCGCACCACCCTGTGGGAAGTGCGGTACCACCTCATGCTTGCCACAGTTGCCGCCTATGGGCGCATTGTCTCCGAGGTGGGCATTTCCATGATGGTGGGGGGGAATATCAAATGGCACACGCGCACCATTACAACCGCCATTGCCCTTGAAACCGGCAAGGGGGAATTTGCCATGGGTGTGGCTCTGGGGCTGGTGCTGCTGATCATTGCCTTTGCCGTGAATATTTCCGTTTCCGGACTCAAGCGGAGGGTTGCGAAATGAGCCCGCTCTATTCTCTTTCGGGCATCCGCCAGCGGTATGCAGGCCGTCTTGCGCTGGACCTTCCGTCCCTCGCCATCGAAGGTGGCAGCATTGTGGGGGTGG
>JBKEAK010000138.1:0-1738 GCA_047972125.1 Halodesulfovibrio sp. | reverse complement strand
TGCAAGAATGAGGCAGTACCAGTTGTTGGCGGCAACAGTCACGGGCGAGATCTTGGCAATAGAGCCTGCCAGCAGCACCTGTGCCGCGTAGGGAACAAGGCCCTGCACGATGCAGGAGAAGATGTCGAGCATGATTGCGCTGCGGCTGGGATCAACGCCGTTGTCTTCGGCAATTTCCTTTGCCAGACCGCCGCTGAGAATGATGGCCACGGTGTTGTTGGCGGTGCACACGTCCGCAAGGGATACCAGCGCGGCAATGCTCACTTCGCCGGAACGGCGGGTGTTGTTCTTGCCGGCGCGGTGCGCAAGCTTGTTGATGCGTTCAAGCAGCCAGAGCAGGCCGCCCTGATGGCGGATAAGTTCGCCAAGGCCGCCCACGAGCATGGAAAGCACGAGAATTTCATGCATGCCGGTAAAGCCGTTGTAGATGCTCTGCGAGAATGTGAGCAGGGTAAAGTCGGGCTGAACGGCAAGGCCCACCGCGCCACAGAGAACAATGCCGGTGGCAAGAACGACAAACACGTTGATACCGGCCACGGCAAGGGCGAGAATGGCAATGTAGGGTACTACGCGGATGAATTCCCAGTTCCCCGGAGCCGAGGCCGCGCCCGTATCGCCGAACACGGTCAGAAGAACGGCTGTGGCAATGGCTGCGGGCAGGGCGATGAGCACGTTCATGCGGAACTTGTCGCTCATGGCACAACCCTGCGTGCGGGTGGCTGCGATGGTGGTATCGGAAATCATGGAAAGGTTGTCGCCGAACATGGCGCCGCCGACAACGGCACCCATGAGAAGGGCGGCAGACATGCCGGTCTGGTCGCCCACGCCTGCGGCGATGGGAGCAATGGCGGCAATGGTGCCCATGGATGTGCCCATGGCGGTGGAGACAAAGGCGGAAATGACAAACAGACCGGGCAACACCAGCTGTGCGGGCACAAGGGCAAGGCCCATGTTTACGGTGGCGTCAACGCCGCCGATGGTCTTGGCAACGGATGCGAAGCCCCCGGCAAGAAGGTAGATGACGCACATGGTGACAATGTTGATGTCGCCGACGCCGGAGAGGAATACATTGATCTTCTTGTCCAACTTGCCTTTGCCCAGCATGAGGGAAAAGGCAATGGCAGGCAGAATGGCCACAGCTGCAGAGAGCTGATAGAAAGCCATGTTCACGCCCTGCATGGTGAGCAGTGATCCTGTGCCGATGAAGATGATCAGAAAAAGGACGAGCGGCAGCAGCGCCACGCCGCTGGGGCTTTGATTTTGTGACGGGGTGTTCATGGTTTTCGCTCCGTTGCAGAATTCTATTGCGGAGTGTTTTTGTCTCCGGAAAAGTATATGCGGATTTCCTTATATCCTGATATTCGCATTGTCCAGCATTTTAAAGCGGGTTGGCTGTGTTTTCCTTCTCAATATGGCCCGTTTGATGAATGGTTGCGCCAAGTTCTGTAAAGTTCTGCCGAGCGCTGTCAACGTCTGCTCAGTCCGGATGTGTTTTGGAGCCCAATGAAGGGATGATCTTGCATGTACTTTGCTGCCCGCCAGTTGTCCGTCAGTTGTCCGCCAGTTGCCCGACTGTTATCAGTCGATTGAAGCCGATGGCCTGCGAAGGGCTATGCGATTGTGGGGCGGAACATGTGAGAAGATAGCTGCTTGCAGGGGGCCTATGCAGACTATGACCATGTTGCCATGGGGAGCCTCTATGCAAGTATAAATGGAGCGGAGAGAGCCTGTGGCAGTC
>JBKEAK010000007.1:0-13408 GCA_047972125.1 Halodesulfovibrio sp. | reverse complement strand
TGTCACACGCACCGCTTCCGCTATGGAAATGGGCGGGGTGCGCAGACCGCTGCGCGCGGTGTCCGGCAGGGGGTGCACGTTAATGCCCGCGCCGGTCACAATATGCGCCGCCCTGTCCGCGCCCATGAAGACTTCCGTCAGATAGCCAGCCACCTTGCGGCCATGCAGCAGCACATCGTTGGGCCACTTGCACACGGGCGTTATACCGGTCAGCTCAGCCAGCGTTTCGGCGATGACCACATTGGTCAGCAGCGTGACAACTGGGGCAGCCTCCGGTGCCAGTTCCGGCCGCAGCACCAGTGAAACATACAGACCGCAACCGGCGGGCGAGCGCCACTCGCGCCCCTTTCTGCCGCGCCCCTGCGTCTGTTCGTCCGCCACCACCACCGTGCCTTCCGGCGCTCCGCGCAGGGCAAGGGCCATGGCCTCCATGTTTGTGGAAGCCGTGCTGGGCATATACAGAAATTCACCGCGCCCGAACGACTGCGTCCGCAAACCCGCGCGCACCACCTCCGGCTGCAGCGAATCCGGCTCGCAGATGAGGCGGTAGCCTTTGCGGGTCACGGATTCAATGCCGTGGCCTTCTTCACGCAGCACGCGCATGTGCTTGGAAACAGCGGCACGCGAAACGCCCAGCCTGCGGCTCAGCTCCTCGCCGGAAACCCAGTCGCCGCCCGCCTCGCGCAGCACCTCGCGGAGAATGCCGCGAATATCGCGTGGGCTGTTCTGCCCGTTATTCGGCATGTTTGAACACCAATTGCAATCTCAATTGTAAACCATAAAAAGAAGTTTGGTTGACAATACGCCATCCCTTGGCTAGCCCTATCGCATTCCACAACGAGGGACCAACCAGATCATGACGCATACAGCCATCCACGCGGCACCCGGAACCACATCCGAAGCCGTGACCCTTATAGAAGCCTGCGCGCAACAGGCGCTCAGCGGCAACGGCATATCCGAAGCACAGGCGCTGGCGCTCAGTGCACTGCCCGCCGCCTTCACCATGGACATGCTTGCCGCCGCCCGCCGCGTAACCACGGCCTTCAAGGCGGAAGATACTTTTACATGCGGCATCGTAAACGGCAAGTCCGGGCGCTGCTCCGAGGACTGTGCCTTCTGCGCGCAGTCGCGTTACCACGACACCGGCGTGGCCGTGTATCCCCTGCTGGAAACTGACGCGCTCGTCAATCGTGCACTGGAACTGGCCGATGCCGGGGCAGACCGCTACGGCATCGTCACCAGCGGCAATACCGTGAATGAGCGGGAGCTTGACCGCCTGTGCGAAGCGGCACACCAGATCACCGCCCGCACCGGGCTCAAGCTCTGCGCCTCGCTGGGGCAGCTCACGCCGGAGCGCGCCGCGCGGCTGCGGCAGGCGGGCTTTTCCAGCTACCATCACAATCTGGAAACCGCCGAGAGCTACTTCCCGCAAATCTGCACCACGCATGCCTATGCGGACGATATTGCCACGGTCCGGCACGCGCTGGATGCCGGATTCCGCGTCTGTTCCGGCGGCATTCTCGGCCTTGGCGAAAGCCCTGCCCAGCGCGTTGAGCTTGCCATGACCCTGCGCGGGCTGGATGTGCATTCCATTCCCGTAAACTTTCTCAATCCCATCGCAGGTACCCGCCTTGCGGACTGTGCGTCCCAGCTGTCCCTGCCCCCCCTGCTCCCAATGGAAGCCTTGCGCGCGCTGGCGCTCTTCCGCCTCATCATGCCGCGCAAGGACATTCTCGTGGCAGGCGGACGCGAGCGCACGCTGGGGCAATATCAGTCATGGATATTCATGGCCGGTGCCAACGGCATGATGATCGGCAACTACCTCACCACCACGGGCCGCAATACGGACGACGACATGACCATGCTGCGCGATCTCGGCCTTGTTTCCTCATCCACCGCAGCACAGGGAGACGCATGATGCCCACGCAGGCACGCACAGTCGCGCTCCGCGAGCAGGACAAGCGCCACCTCTGGCACCCCTTCACCCAGCAGGCCGACTGGACGCAGGCCGACCCGCTCGTCATAGAACGCGGCGAGGGCAACTGGCTTATCGACACCGACGGCAACCGGTATCTGGACGGTGTTTCCTCGCTCTGGACCAACGTGCACGGGCACCGCAGGCCCGAACTGGACGCCGCACTCACGGAACAGCTCGGCAAGATCGCCCATTCCACCCTGCTGGGGCTGGGCAGCGTACCATCCATCGAACTGGCGGCGCGGCTTATCGACATCGCTCCCCAAGGGCTGACCCGCGTGTTCTATTCCGATTCCGGCTCCACGGCCGTGGAAATCGCGCTCAAGCTGGCCTTTCAGTTCTGTCTGCAAAACGGTGCCCCCGAGCGCAGCAAGTTCGCATCCATGCGCAACGCCTATCACGGCGACACCATCGGCAGCGTTTCCGTGGGCGGCATGGACCTTTTCCACGCCACCTACCGCGCCATGCTCTTTGACAGCGTGAAGGTGGAATCTCCCTACTGTTACCGCTGCCCCTTCGGGCAGGAGCCAGCACAGTGCGATCATCAATGCGATAAGCAGTGCTTTGGCCATGTGGCAGACGTGATGGAACGCCACGGCCATGAACTGGCCGCCTTTGTCATTGAACCGCTGGTGCAGGGCGCAGCAGGGCAGATCACGCATCCGCACGGCTATCTGCGGCACGTGCGTGAGCTGTGCGACCGCCATGGGGTGCTGCTGATTGCAGACGAGGTTGCCGTGGGCTTCGGCAAAACCGGCACCATGTTCGCCTGCGAGCAGGAAGAGGTTTCGCCCGATCTGCTCTGTCTCGCCAAGGGCATAAGCGCAGGCTATCTGCCCCTTGCCGCCACCCTGACCACCGAGCGCCTGTATGAAGGCTTTCTCGGCAGGCACGAGGATTTTCGCACCTTCTTCCACGGGCACACCTTCACGGGCAACCCGCTGGCCTGCGCCGTGGCCATCCGCAGTCTCGACCTGTTCGCATCAGACTGCCTGCAGGAGCATGTGCGCGACATTGCCGCGCATCTTGCGGACTGCCTCAAGCCCCTCGCCGCCCTGCCGCATGTGGGCGATATCCGCCAGCGCGGTATAATGACCGGCATTGAGCTTGTGGCGGATCGCAGCACCAAGGCCGCATACGATCTGGCCGAACGGGTAGGTCACCGCGTGTGCATGCTGGCGCGGGAGCACGGCGTGATCGTCCGCAATCTCGGCGATGTGATCGTGCTCATGCCGCCTTTATCCGTCACGCATGAGGAGATCGGCTTGCTCTGTACGGCAGTGGGCAAGGCCATTGCCGAAGTGACGGGGTAGGAGTAGCCGGAATGGTTTTCTTATTTTGCCTTCGGCGAGCAGGGGGATAATCCCCCTGCACCCATGTTAGCGATGGATTTCCGTTTGTAGACATTTGCTTCGGCTTAATTGAATTTGTTTAAAAACAAGCTATTATCGCAATCTTGAGCATCCCCAGCGTATTTCACCTTGTAAAGCCACATTGCCAAACCACGAACATGATGCCCCACCCCAAGCCCGACAGTCCCGGCCAGCAGGCATGGCACGGAGAATTCACCTTTCCGGCAGATGATCCCATCTATGCGGACCACTTTCCGCATGCCCCCGTGGTGCCGGGAACGCTGATCATCCATGCCTTCCGGCAGGAGGCAACACGCAATGGCTGGCAGGTCAGGGGCATCCGTGCATTCCGCTTCCGGCACTTTGCCACCCCCGGCACCTATGCTTTCACCATAACGCCGACCGAATACGGCCTGCACTGCGCCCTGCTGCCCTGCGCCCAGCTCTACTTAGGCACCGGGAATGCAGGCAAGCCGCTGGCAACGGGCGAACTGACGGCACGCCCTGCACGCCAGAGCGGCATATGCGCACGGCAAAACGGCATATGTCCACGAGGAAACGACACACATGCGCACAATGTCAGGAAGGACAGAGAGGAGGCAAACGCCCATGACTGATCATGTCTGCATTCTGGGCGGCGGCTGCGCCATAGGGCAGCACCTCACGCGTCTTCTGTTGGATGAAGGACAAAGCGTGACCGTTACCGTCAGCGCGGAGCACCGCGTGCCTGTGCTGCGAAACACCCTCGGCCTGCCGCAGGAGCAGGACAGCAGGCTGCGCATTCTTCCGCTTACATTAGGGAATCAGGCATCTGTTGAAAACGGTCTGATGCAGATTCTGGAAGGGGGAACGCCTACCCGCGTTGCGGATTGCATGCACCCGCATCTGGAAGGACTCATCGCCGCCACGGAGCCGGATGAGGCTGCCACATACTTTGCCGCCGCAATCAGCGCCCGCAACCACATTCTGCACGGCCTGACCCGCGCCATGCTGGCTGCGCGCCACACCCGCCATCCCGAAAAGCACACGCCCGCGAACGGCGGCAGCAAACCCGCCGTTGCGGGGCGCCTTGTCTATCTGTCTTCCACCGCAGCGGGCATGCCCAATGCGGGGCAGGGCTTCTATGCCGCCGCCAAAAGCGCGGCAGAAGCGCTGTATCGCAGCATCGGCGTGGAGCTTGCCCCACGCGGCATAACCACTGCCATGCTCCGGGCAGGCTATGTGGATGCGGGACGCGGCGCGCAGTTTCTGGCCGCGCATCCGGAAACCCTGCACAACATCCCGCTCCGACGCGCCCTGACAGCGCAGGAAGTGGCCGCCACCCTGCACTGGCTGCTCAGCGATGCCGCCACGGGCATAAACGCCACCACCATCGCCATGGACGGCGGCCTGACAGCCTGCAAATAACGCAAAGGACCACCATGACTCACGACCCCATACTGCACGGTGTCTGCACCGTCATCGCCGAAGTGCTCGATCTGGACGCCGCCACCCTCACGGCGGAAACCTACGTGTTCCGCGATCTGGATACCGAATCCATAGACCTGCTGGAATACGGCATAGGCATGGGCAGGCACTTCGGCATCCGCATGCAGGACAGCGTGGCCTTTCTGAAAGACCTGCGCGTGCATATTGCGCACGCTGACAGCCAGACCGAAGACGCGAACGGAGAACAGTCCACGGGCAATCCCTCCGCAAACCTGCTGCCTGCCCGCCGCGAACAGCGCATAGCCCATTTGCGCACGGTCTACCCGCACCTGACCGAAGAACGACTCGCGGCCATGCTGGACGACCTTGCCGCCAGCACCAACGCCCGCCCCGTGCTACGCATAGGTGACATTGTAGCCTACGTGCGCCATGCGCTGGGCCAATAGTCGGCAGCCCAATCCTCAAACCATTAGCGCCCGCCATGAAACGTCGCGTCGTCATAACCGGCATGGGCTGCGTCACTCCGCTGGGTGATTCGGCAAACGCCATCCGCCACAGTGTGCTGACCCAGTGCACTGCGTTCCGCCGTTCCACCATCATGCCCGATGTGGCAGAATCTCCCGTGCCGGACTTCAACTGTGCGGACTACGCAGGTCGCTGGAAGCACACCAAGTACCTTTCGCGCGGGGCGCAGTTTGCCCTTGCCGCCGCCGTGTGCGCGCTGGAAGACGCCATGGGGCACGCTCCCACGCACAGCCTGCCCGCCGCAACAGGCCTCTATCTCGGCACCGGTCCCAATCTGGATATTGCCGCCGACTTTCCGCGTACGGCAGGCGTGTCGGAACACGGCCTTCCCACCTCCACGAATTTCAGCGGCCCCAGCCCTGACAATCATGCCCTCAGCGATCTGGATCATGCTGACCTTTCCGCCCTGTGGCTGCTGCGTTACCTGCCCAACACTGCGGCCTCCGCCATTGCCCAGCGGCTCGGGCTGCATGGCGAAAACGCCACACTTGGCACGGCCTGCGCCGCCTCGCTCATGGCACTTGGCACGGCCTTTCGCGCCATACGCGACGGCTATCAGGACATGGCACTGGCAGGCGGAGGAGATTCACGCCTCAGTTCCGGCGGCCTGCTGGGCTACCGCAAGGCATCGGCCCTGTGTGACAATCCGGACCTGCCAGCCGAAGCCGCAAGCCGCCCCTTTGATGCACAGCGCTGCGGCTTTGTGCCTGCGGAGGGCGGAGCCATGTTCCTGCTGGAAGAACGCGACCATGCGCTGCAACGCGGAGCGCGCATCCTTGCCGAAGTGCTCGGCTACGGCAACTCGCTGGACGGCCACGCCATGACCGCACCGGAACCGGAAGGCCACTTTGCCGAACTGGCGGTTCGCACTGCCCTGCGTCAAGCTGGCCTGACACCGCAGGCTGTGGAAGCGGTATCCGCCCACGGCACATCCACCCCGCTCAATGACGCGGCAGAAGGGCGATTACTGGAACGGGTGTTCGGCACCTGCTCGCCGGACATTGCAGCAGGGGACAGACGAGAATCTGCCGTGAGTGAGCCGGAAACCCCGAATACGAATGTCCCGCTCATTCTGGCTCCCAAATCATGGATTGGACACGGGGCAGCTGCCTGCGGCGCGTTGGAACTGGCCTTCTGCCTTGCAACGCTCCCCCATGGCGTGGTGCCGCCTGTACGCAACCTTGTTTCGCCCGCCGCGCGCCTGCGGTTTGCTGGTCAAACTGAGGAGGCAGGGCAGGCAGGCAATTCCGGACAGACCAGCCTCCCCCAAACCCTGCTGTTGCAGAACTTCGGATTCGGCGGGCAAAACGCGGCCCTGCTGGTCAGGGTGCATTCGGGCGCTCAGTCAGACTCCGTGAGCAACCACAATGAACCGGCGCGCCAGCCGGACGGCAGGAGGCAATAGATGACGACTCCGGCATTGAGCACGGCACATTGCCATGCAGAAACGCAAGCCGAACACGTGGTTCGAGGCGGCGTTTCCCGCTTTGTGCTGCTGGACCGCATTACCGGATACAGCGGCGTAACCGGCGACAGCATGACCACGCATACCGCCCTGCAATCCGCACCGGACTATCTTGCGCTGGAATGCATGGCCCAGTGCGCGGGCATGCATCTGCGGGCTGCGCTCCACTTTGAGCGCCATGTCTTTCTGCTGGGCATGCGGGACGTGCAGCTTCCCGAATTAAGCAACACACCTCAACCCATTGAAACTGAAGAGCAAAATGGAAAATTCGCCATGTTGCTCACGGGCACCGTTGCCTGCACGGCCACCCGCACAGGTGAGACGGATTCCGGCGCATCATACACCGTGGTTTGCCACCTGCTCACGGAGGAAGGTGGTCCCGCTGCTGTCATAGCACACGGAGAGGTGCTGCTTTCCAGTCTGCCCTATTCCGAACAATTTCCTGAGCAGGTGCTACGCCCGCATTACGAAGCCTTGTTTCACACGCTGGCAGGTGGAACACCACCCATATCCATCTGTACCGGAGCACGCCCATAACCAATGCCGCTCTCTTCCGCAAGCTGGCCCTGCGACTGGAATCCATGCGTGCTGCGGGGCTACACCGCACCCCGCCGCGCATAGATGCCCGCCATGGCGCACATATCGTGCTCAACGGCATTTCTCATGTGAACTTCGGTTCCAACGATTACCTCGGACTTGGCACCTGCGCGCAATGGCAACGCACCGTGCAGGACTGCTTTGCGGCCCATGCTCCTTCCGCCTCGTCATCGCGGCTGGTCACAGGGCATCTTGCGGAAACCGAACTGCTGGAATCAGCCTTTGCCGCCCGTTTCGGCTATGACGAGTGCCTGTTCTTTCCCAGCGGATATCAGGCAAACATGGCCGTCATCACCGGTCTGCTTGCCGATGCGGATGCCATATTCTTCGATAAACGCATCCACGCCAGCATGGCACATGCCCTTACCGCACTCGGCACGCCTGAGGACGGACCGAACCTTTGCGGATACGCCCACGGTGACCTTGCACAGCTGCAACACAAGCTGCGGCGCTATCTCGACAGGGAGAATGCCCCGCGTTCCCATGAATCTGCACTAAGCGGCCACGACATGACAGGCTCCCAAGGTACCCATGCAGCATATGGCAAGCAGGATAATCCCGCCCCTGCCCACCATGCCGCCGTGGCCGTGCTTACGGAATCCCTGTTCAGCATGGATGGCAATGCCCTCAACCTGCCTGCCCTGCACGCCGCCGCACCGGATGCCGTTACCATAGTTGACGAGGCCCATGCAGTAGGCGCACTGGGTCCCGGCGGGCTCGGGCTGGCCAGCCACAGGGCCGTTCAGCTCAATGCATTGGCCAACGGACCGGGTAAAGGGCAACACAAGGGAACACACAAGGGACTGGGCATGGAGCTGGGCAAAGGGGCGGACATTGTGGTCGGCACGCTGGGCAAAGCGCTGGGGCTGTTCGGGGCATTCGTGCTCATGCCGCAGGGCTTCAAGGAATTTCTCACCAACTTTGCCGCGCCGGTCATCTATTCCACGGCCATGCCTCCGGCCTTTGCCGCCTGTGCGCTTGCCGCAGTGGACCGTATTGCCACCATGGACGCAGAACGCGCCCACCTTGCCCGCCTTGGCGCACAACTGCGCAGCCTGCTGACAGACGGCCCCTGCCCCGTTCACGGCAATGCGCACATCGTCGCCGTGGAGATAGGGGAAGAAACACGCGCCACGCGCATGGCATCCGCTCTGCGACAACAAGGCCTGCTGGTCTTTGCGGCACGCCACCCCACGGTGCCCGCAGGGCAGGCCATTCTGCGCATCAGCCTTACGGCCGCGCACACAGAAGACGATATCATGCGCCTTGCAGCGGCGCTGCATACTCTGACAGGGGAGATTCCCGCCTCATGATTCCGCAACATTTCTTCGTCACCGGCACGGATACGGGCGTGGGCAAGACCGTGGTCTCCCTGCTGCTCATGCGCGCCCTGTTCGCATCCGGCAAACGCCCTTTCTACTACAAGCCCGTGCAGACCGGCTGCCGCACCGTGCATGATGCGGACAGCGACGCGCTCTTTGTACACCACCACTGCCCCGGCCTTGCAGGCTGTGACCCTGCACACTCCGTGGGGCTGCTGTATCCTGCGCCCAAGGCCCCGCTCTTCGCGGCGCGCGATGCTGGCAGCACTGTGGACACCCCCCTGCTTTTCAGCACCTTGCAGGCCTTGGCCGCAGCACGCGAGTGCATCGTCTTTGAAGGGGCCGGGGGCGCACTTGTGCCGGTAACCCCCACCGTAACCATGGCAGACCTGATTCCCGTAGCGGGTGCCCGCGCCATTGTGGCTGCACGGGCAGGGCTTGGCACCATAAACCACACCCTGCTCACACTGGAGGCGCTTGCCCGCCGCAATGTGGACGTAGCGGGCGTGGTGATGGTGCAGACGCGGCAGGCAGAAACCCCATGGGCCATGGTGGAAGAGAATATCGAAGCTGTGGAGCAGCAGTCCGGCATTCCGGTGCTCTGCACGGTTCCCGTGCTCGAGGACTTTGCCCATGACGGCAATGCCGCAGTGCAGGCGTTGCGGGAGCGGCTGCAACTATAATCCCCATGCCGCGCACTCCCGCCAGACAAAGAACATGAAAAAGCCGCCTTGCGGCGGCTGTAGTTCATGACAAGCCCTCGTTTTGCATCAAACCGCATTCCCGTTAAGCCGAAACTGAGATCCAACAGACAGATTTTCATCGCTTATACGAGGTGCAGGAACGTTAGGTTCCTGCCCGGCGGAGCCAAAAAAAATCACAATGCCTTCGCCAATAGCCTGAGCCGCCTTGCGGCAATTTCAGACGACGCACCTCGGAAAACTAGCGAGCGACCAACACCCGACACGGGGCAGTCTTCAGCACCCTTTCGGTCACGCTGCCGAGCAGCAGGCCCTGCAACGGGTTCACGCCACGCGGCGCCATGACGATCATGTCCACCTTTTCGCGCTCGGCAATGCCGACAATCTCTTCACCCGGCGAACCGTCCACAACACGTTCCATATAGCGGATGCCGTTGTCCTGCAGCACGTCACGGGCAGGCCCCAGCGCCTTGTTTGCACTTTCCGCGACCTCGCGGGCATAGTCGCCCTTGAGCTTCAGGTTGGGGAACACTGTGCTACAGTGCAGAAGGATGATATCCGACTTGAAAATCTTGGCCCATTCAGCCGCTTCACGTGCGGCTCGTACGGAAGATTCGGAACCGTCCACGGGAAGAAGAATCTTGGCGATATCCATATGGGACCCCCTTATTGTTGCAAATACAAGTCGCGAAAAATGCCATCTTCATGGAATACTACTGTAGCCTGTCTGCAGTATTCCGGCAATGTGTTTGCCATTTTTTTCTCCCCCTTCCCGCTTCGTTGACGGAAGGCGCTTCAACGGAGTACCACAGGCAGGATTTCAACCTGCAAGGAGTCCCATGCTCACCTACCCGCATTTTGATCCGATTGCCTTTTCCGTCGGCCCGCTTTCCGTGCACTGGTACGGGCTGATGTATCTTTTCGGCTTTCTGGCCGCGTGGCTGCTCGGCAGGCACCGTGCAAAACAGCCCGGCTCGGGCTGGACGGTGGAAATGGTGGACGACATGCTCACCACCTGCATTCTCGGCGTGGTGCTGGGCGGCAGGCTGGGCTACATCCTCTTTTACGACCTTGCCTATTACATGGAAAATCCCGCTCAGGTGCTGCAGGTATGGAACGGCGGCATGTCCTTTCATGGCGGGCTTGTGGGCGTTATCACCTGCTTCTGGATTTTTGCCCGCAAGCACGGGCTGAGCGTATTCGACATCGGCGATTTTGCTTCCCCGCTGGTTCCTCCGGGCCTGTTCTTCGGGCGGCTCGGCAACTTCATAAACGGTGAACTGTGGGGCCGCCACACCACTGCCGAAGTGGGTATGATCTTCCCCGGCGGCGGACCTTTCCCCAGGCACCCATCACAGCTCTACGAAGCCGCGCTTGAAGGCGTGCTCATGTTCGCGCTGCTCTGGATCTATTCCGGCAAGCGCCCGCCAAGGCGCTGTGTCTCCGGCCTTTTTCTCATACTGTATGGCTCTTTCCGGTTCAGTGTGGAGTTTTTCCGCGAACCGGATGCGCAGCTCGGCTTCATCGCATTCAACTGGCTCACCATGGGTATGCTGCTCTGTCTGCCCATGATAGCTCTGGGTATGTACCTTTTCCTGTCAGGCAGACGATTAAACCAGCATCTGTAGCGATTAATCATGCACAAACCGCTCAGTTTGCAGTCTTGTTGTATTGACAGGGGGTGTATTTTATGGAAATGCGATTGCGTTGGACAACCAGCTGAGTACCGGCGCACTGATTGCCCATGGGCCTCACGTTGACCGGTGTATCGCTATCGTCCCCCAATTTGTTTGCCGAATGGAGGAAGCATGGCCAAGGAAGATGCCATTGAGGTGGCAGGTGTAGTGCAGGAAGCCCTGCCCAACGCGATGTTTCGAGTGACCCTCGAAAACGGGTTGGATGTACTTGCCCACATTTCCGGAAAGATGCGTAAATTCTACATCCGCATTCTGCCCGGCGATTCTGTGAAGGTGGAACTCTCTCCGTACGACCTTACGCGCGGACGCATCACCTATCGCATGAAATAACTGGCTTTTTGGCCTTGCAGCTCAAAGGCAGACGCAAAGCCGCCTTGCCTGACGCAGCGCCCTGTGCGGTTGCACACCGCCCATTATAAAGCGTTGCCGTTCAGACCGGTGGCTTTTCGTGTTTTCTTCTGCCGGCTCCAGTTCCTGTCCCTCTTCCTTCCCTTCTCCCATCGCCCCACGGCATTGCCTCTTCTTCCGGCTACCGGTCCGGCCTGCACTCAGGTTACACTCCATACGCTCATCGCCATGTACTTCAGGGTGCATTCGGGAAGCACTCCGGCCGCGTGCAGCAGCACTTTTTCCGACTCACCATCCATTTTAAATAATTCGTCTTTTATCTTTCATTCAGAAAATGTCGACAGTCGGCATTTTATTCGCTACTAAAAATGTCGACAGTCGGCATTTTTATGCGGGCTGGCCTGAATTGTTGTCTGCCGCATGAAAACACCTGTTCAAAGCGTGTTGCCGCATAGACATCACGCTTCTCATCAAGGACTTCCCACGGCCATAGCTTCAGGACGCAATCTCTGGCATTGTCGGCAGGAACCGGTTTTCCCTACGCGAACAGATTGCTCGGCGGGAGCCTTTCGCCCCGCAGGAGATAACGAAGGAGGAGACGAGATGGATTCAGGTCTTGATACGCGCATCGTCGGGCGCGGCAAAGAGTTCTTCAAAAGCATCAGCGGTGAAGCACCGTCCATATTCAACAAGGGTTGGTGGACCGGCAAGGTAATGGACTGGGCCATGAAGAATGAAGACTTCAAGGTTCAGCTTTTCCGCTTCGTGGACGTGTTCCCCTACCTTAATACGTCCGAATCCCTTTCCCGCCACATTCGCGAATATTTCTCCGGTGAGGATCAGGACGTACCTGCCGTGCTCAAATGGGGCGCAGGCAAGGCCGACGGCCTGCTCGGCAAGCTCACCTCCGGTCTTGTTGAAAAGACCATCCGCACCAACATCGAAGGCATGGGCCGCCAGTTCATCGTAGGTCAGGAAACCAAGGAAGCGGTAAAGGGCCTTGCCAAGCTGCGCAAGGACGGCTTTGCCTTCACCGTTGACCTGCTGGGCGAAGCCACCGTGAGCGAAGAAGAAGCAGACGCTTACCGCGACGGCTACCTTGAAGTGCTCGACGCCATTGCCAAGGAGCAGGACAAGTGGAAGGCACTGCCCGGCAAGGGCGGCGACAGCGCGCTCGACTGGGGCTACACCCCCAAGGTGAACGTTTCCATCAAGCCTTCGGCCCTGTTCTCGCAGGCCAAGGCCGTGGATGTGGAAGGTTCCGTGCAGGGCATCATTGAGCGCCTCATCCCCGTTTACCGCAAGGTTATCGAAATGAAGGGCTTTCTGTGCATCGACATGGAAGCGCTCAAGTACCGCGAAATCACGCTGGAACTGTACCGCCGCCTGCGCACCATGCCGGAATTCCGCGATTACCCCCACCTTTCCATCGTGCTGCAGGCCTACCTGCGCTGCACCGATCAGGACCTTGCAGACCTCATCAAGTGGGCACGCACCGAGCGCCTGCCCATCGCCATCCGTCTGGTTAAGGGCGCATACTGGGATATGGAAACCGTTCTTGCCAAGCAGAACGGCTGGGAAGTGCCGGTGTGGGTTCACAAGCCCGAGTCCGACATTGCCTACGAACGCCTTGCCCGCGTGATTCTTGAAAACAGCGACATCTGCTACTTTGCCTGCGCCTCGCACAACATCCGCACCATTTCCGCCATCATGGAAATGGCCCGCGAACTGAACGTGGCCGAAAGCCGCTACGAATTCCAGGTGCTCTACGGCATGGCAGAACCCGTACGCAAGGGCCTGCTGAATGTTGCAGGCCGCGTGCGTCTCTACTGCCCCTACGGCGACCTTATTCCCGGCATGGCCTACCTTGTACGCCGCCTGCTGGAAAACACGGCCAACGAATCCTTCCTGCGCCAGAGCTTTGCAGACGGTGCGGAACTGGAACGCCTGCTGGAAAACCCGCAAAAGACGCTGGACCGCGAGCTGGCCGCCAAGCCC
>JBKEAK010000137.1:0-17473 GCA_047972125.1 Halodesulfovibrio sp. | reverse complement strand
GATGGCCAGAGCGGGGCCTCAGCCGGGGCGTACCGCCCCTCAGCAAGGCCCCCTCTGGACTCCCCCTGCCTCGCCCCTGTTGGGCGTTGGATGCGGTTCGTTCTGCCGAGGAAGCGAAGCGCTTCCAATCGGCATCGCGTTTGGGGTAGAAGAACGCGCGCTGGCGGCCTCGCTCTCCCTATCGCTGCTCTCTTTATCCGTAAAGTTCGATGACTCACTGAACGGCTAAAGGTCCGGAGGCAACAACGGATTGACCTAATCGGGACCCAATGTAGTCAATGTAGTCTGTGAAAGTCTGATCATGATACTACCATCCACTTCGTTGCCGCTATTCTGAGAAAGGGCAATCAGCTATCTTGCCGTTGCCAATCGCCCAAGAATCCTTACTTTCCTCTCCATGACAAAAGCTCCTCCTGATTCTCAAGCCCGGTTCGACAATACCCTGCCCACTCAAGTCTGGTTCAGCGCAAAAGATGCTACGCGAATAATGCACAGACTGCTCTGCGGAACTGAAAAACGTGTGCCGCAGTGCAAGGTGCCTGTGGTGCACCGCAGCCTGGAATCATTCCAGTTTCCCGTGATGCAGGTGCCTGCGTTCACATGGCTTGGGTGGAACACCATGCTCATCCATATGGCAGGCATGACCATTCTGACTGATCCTGTCCTTTCTCGAAGGGCTTCGCCGACAGGGCTGTGGGGGCCATCGCGTCTGCATGCTGCCCCATGCAGTGTGCACGATCTGCCGCCAATCGACGTGGTGCTCATCTCACACGATCATTATGACCATCTTGATCGCGCTACAGTGCGGGCATTGGGCCGTGCTGGCTCTACCTTTGTTGTTCCTCAGGGGATAGGGCGGATTCTGAAGCGCTGGGGCATTGCTGCAAGCCGCGTTCATGAACTGCAGTGGTGGGAAGGCATGGCAATCGGCCCGCTGACTCTGACAGCTACGCCTGCCCGACATTATTCGGGCCGAGGACTGGCGGACAGATACGCTTCGCTCTGGGCTGGGTGGAGCATTACGACGCAGACGCATCGGCTCTTCTTCGCTGGCGATACAGGCTACTTTTCCGGCTTTGCCGAGATCGCCTCGCGGTTGGGTCCCTTTGATGCCACCTTGCTCCCCATCGGTGCCTACAGTCGCTATTGGAAGGATGTGCATCTGACGCCCGAGCAAGCCGTTCGTGCCCATTTGGACCTGCAGGGTGGGGTGCTGATCCCCATACACTATGCCACGTTCAATCTGGCGCTTCATGACTGGGATGAACCGCTAACACGGTGTCTGAACGCGGCAGCACAACATGATGTTCATGTGTCGTGTCCCCCTCCGGGGAAGACTGTTGAGTTGGGCGACTGTATGCACAATGCGGTATGGTGGAGTGAATAGATGGTCTGATTTATTAAACTTCTTTAATGTTGGTAGGTTGGGCAAAGGGCAACACTGTGGGAACCTGCTGTTTTGCTGCTATCCTGCTGAAATCATCGTGCCGCAATTCGTCATAACTTGCTGAAGTTATGACGATATTTTTTGTGTTTTACGGTTGTTGCTCAAAAGATTGTGAAATATGGCTGTGAGGAGCAATTTTTTTTGAAATAATGATCATTTCATCATTTGATGGCAAATAAATCGCCTCAGAGGCCAACTGTCTCTTTGACAGTGTTCCCGCGCCGCGATAGTGTACGCGTCTATTTCAAATTGTCATTGGAGGATGCCAAGGCTATGCAAGAATTTCCGCGTATGCACCGTCTGCCCCCCTATGTCTTTGCTGTTGTTGGTGAGCTCAAGATGCAGCTGCGCCGCCAGAACATCGACATCGTGGATATGGGCATGGGAAACCCCGATATTCCGACCCCTCAGCACATCGTGGATAAACTGACTGAGGCGGCGGCCAAAGGCATCAACCATCGGTATTCCGTATCTCGTGGCATTCCCAACCTGCGCAAGGCCATGTGTGACTGGTATCAGCGCAATTACGGAGTGTACCTCGATCCTGAGAAGGAATGCGTGGTGACCATGGGCGCAAAAGAAGGCCTTTCGCACCTTGCATTGGCCATGCTTTCGCCCGGTGATGTTGTTCTGGCGCCGGACCCGACGTATCCCATTCACACCTATGCCGCGATCATTGCGGGTGCCGACGTGCGTCGCATTCCCATCGGCAAGGGGCGTGATTTTTTTGAAGATCTTCGGGAAGCGACCAAGCAGACCTGGCCTCAGCCCAAGGTGCTGATGATCAGCTATCCGCACAACCCCACCACGGAACTGGCAGCGCCCGAGTTCTTCCAGAAGGTTGTGGACTTCGCCAAGGAACACAAGATTTACGTCATTCACGACATGGCCTATGCCGACCTCGCGTTCGACGGCTACAAGCCCCCGAGCTTCATGGAAGCAAACGGCGCCAAGGACGTGGGCGTGGAATTCTATTCCATGTCCAAGAGCTATTCCATGGCTGGCTGGCGTGTCGGTTTCTGCGTGGGCAACCGCGAGCTCGTGTACGCCCTGACCCGTATCAAGTCCTATCTCGACTACGGCATATTCCAGCCCATTCAGATTGCCGCAACCGTGGCTCTGAACGGCCCCAGCGACTGCGTGCGCAGCATCGTGCAGGTATACCAGAACCGCCGCGACACCCTGATCGAAGGGCTTGAGCGCGCTGGCTGGGAAGTGCCTTCTCCCAAGGCAACCATGTTTGTATGGGCGCAGATTCCCGAAGAGTTCCGTCATCTCGGTTCCGTGGAGTTCTCCAAGCTTCTGCTCACCGAAGCGAAGGTTGCTGTTTCTCCCGGTCTCGGTTTCGGGCACTTCGGCGACGACCATGTCCGCTTTGCTCTTATCGAAAATGAACACCGTACCAATCAGGCATGCCGCGGCATCAAGAAGCTGCTGAATGCAGGAGGCGATGTCTGTGCCTAATGGAAAGAAGCGCCTGGTCCTTGCCCTTGCCGGATACGGCACCGTGGGTACGGGCCTTGCCAAGGTCATAGAAGAAAATCGGGACTGGATTATCGAGCGTTCCGGCAGCGAGGTGGTGATAAAATCCATTCTCGTGCGTGACGTGAACAAGCCCCGTAACTTCCCGGTGCCTGCCGGTGCGACCCTGACGGACGATCACGAGGCGCTGCTGAATGATCCCGAAGTGGATGTGCTTGTTGAGCTGATGGGCGGCATTGAAGCGCCCAAGAAGCTTATTGCGGCAGCCATCCGTGCGGGCAAGCATGTGGTAACCGCCAACAAGGCGCTGCTCGCCGAGCAGGGACTTGACCTGTTTGAACTGGCCGCCGAGCATGGCGTGCACCTCAAGTATGAGGCCAGCGTATGCGGTGCTATTCCCATTCTGGATACCCTGAAGGAAAACCTCGCGGGTAATCGCATTTTGCGGCTCGTGGGCATTCTGAATGGTACGGCGAACTACATCCTCTCGGAGATGACCTCCAACAAGCTTGATTTCGCCACCGCGCTGAAACAGGCTCAGGAACTGGGCTACGCCGAGGCGGACCCCACGCTGGACATTGAAGGGCTGGATGCGGCGCACAAGCTGTGCCTGCTTACCCGCCTTGCGTTCGGCGTGAACTATCCCTTCGAGCAGCTCCCCGTTGTGGGTGTTTCCAAGGTTGAAGCGGAAGATATCGAGTTTGCCCGCGAGTTCGGCTACAGGGTCAAGCTGGTCGGTCAGGTTCAGGAAGTGGACGGCAAGATCGAAGCGGGTGTGTTCCCCACGCTGGTGCATCACACCTATCTGATCGCACGGGTGGGCGGCGCGTACAATGCCGTCCGTCTTGAAGGAAATGCCTGCGGTCCCATTTTCCTGCATGGCCCCGGTGCGGGCGACCTGCCCACGGCAAGCGCCGTGCTGGGCGATATTCTCAGCGTGGCGCGCGGTGCCTATCCGAACAACACCGGTTTTGTGCGTCAGGTGCCGCCGCTGGCGAACATCATGCCGCCGGATGAAGCTTCTTCCAAGTACTACTTCCGCGTCATCGTCCGCGATGTGCCCGGTGTGCTGCGCGATCTGGCCGGCACTCTGGCAGAGCAGGACATCTCCATTGCGCAGGCCACTCAGAAGGAAAAGGGAGCGGCGGAAGTGCCCGTGGTCTTCCTTACCCATGAAGCAACGGCCCGTGCCGTGAAGGCTGCGGTTGAAGAGATGAAGGCCAAGGGCCTTGTTGTACGGGAGCCCGTATACTACCGGATTCTGTAGTGCGGAAACTGATCTATTGTATTGCGGACGGCATGGCCGACGTCCCCGCGTATTGCGAGCAGGGAATAACGCCACTGCGGGCCGCAAGAACACCTGTACTGGATACCATGGCCCGCCACTCTGTGGCGGGCCTTTGTCATGTCATTCCTCATGGCTTGCCCCCCGATTCAGACGTGGGGAACATGGCGCTCATGGGCTATGACCCCCTGCAGTATCACAGCGGCCGTGGCCCCATTGAAGCATTGGGCATGGACGCTGCCCGCTTGCCTGCCGGTTCCATATCTTTGGGCGATCTTGTCTGGCGGCTTTCGCTTGTATGTACCGAAGGGCAGAGTCAGAAGCTGCGCGATGCGCATGGCGGAGGCGTGACAAACGATCAGGCCGACCGACTTGCCAACATGTTCGACAGTGCCCTGCATGCTGCTTATGGCGGAAGCCTGCGGGTGTTCGCCAACGAGACCTATCGTCATATTCTGGTGCAGCGGGGAGGTGCCTCACTCCCGGAGGCCAATCTGTCGGTTCCCGGACCGCATACTCTGCTTGGCCAGAGCCTGAGCGCATCTGCCGCTGTGTATCCGCCTGCCTTGCGTCAGGCCTTGGAGATGATGAACCGCATCGCCGCAGAGGATGCAGCGCCGCCCAATGCCGTCTGGCTGTGGGGGCAGGGGCCTTTGCCGGTGCTTCCGGCTTTTGCGGCGCAACACGGGTTGAAGGCCTGCATGGTGGCCGGCGTTTCCCTGCTGCGCGGGTTGGGGCAGGCTGCCGGTATGCAGGTGGTGGAGGATGATGCCTTTACGGGAACGCCGGATACTGACCTCAAGGCCAAGGCTCGTGCGGCGATCACCTTTCTGGAGAACGGGGGCGATGTGGCCTTCATTCATGTGGAAGCGCCTGATCACTGCGCCCATGCCGGAGATGCGGCAGGAAAACAGACAGCTCTTGAAGCCTTTGACCGCGAACTGCTGGCCCCCCTTGTTTCCGCAATGCCGGAGGCCGTGTTCGTTGTCACCTGCGACCACCTGACATCTTCGGCGACGCGCACCCATGAGCGGGGAGCAGTGCCGTTTATGATTCACAGGAAGGGGCTTGAGTTTCTGCCGTGCGAAGAGTTTTCCGAAGAAGGATGCTGCGGGCTTGGCGAGGTGGAGAACGGCCCGGCCCTGCTGGAGCTTGCCAAGCGCTTTCTCTAGTCTTTCTGAGATGGCCTTGGGCTGAGTAGAGGAACGACTCAGCTCACCAGCGTGCAGCGGTTTGGGGCATGAAAGGTGATGATGAAGGTTGTGCCCTTGTCCACCTCTATGTCCAGAAATGCTCCCAACTGGTCCACCAGCGAGTGCACTAGCTGCATTCCCAGCGTACGGGCGGCATCCGGTTCATAATCAAGGGGCAGGCCCACCCCGTTATCCCTGACAATGATCTTGATGTTGTCCTGATCGCGTTTGACGGAGAGACAGACGATGCCCTCGTCTCGGTTCTTGAATGCGTGCTTGAGGGCGTTTGAGAACAGTTCGTTGATGATGAGGCCGCAGGGAATGGCAGTGTCCACGGGGAAGAAAATGGGCTGTATGTCCGTGATGAGGCGGATTTCCTTGCCCATGGAGAAGGCCGAGATCAGCTTCTGGGTGAGCTTGGGCAGGTAGTCGCTGAACTCCACACAGGCCAGATCGTCCGAGCGGTAGAGCTCTTCGTGCACCAGCGTCATGGAATGGATGCGGTTCTGCGATTCCAGAAACAGCTCCCTGTCTTCCGGAGTGCGGATGTAGGAAGCCTGCAGGTTGAGCAGGCTCGAAACCAGTTGCAGGTTGTTCTTTACCCTGTGGTGCACTTCCTTGAGCAGGGTTTCCTTTTCCTTCAGCGAGCTGCGAATTTTTTCATCACTGGTCTTGCGGTTGGTGATGTCGTCGGCAATGCCCACGATGCGGTAGGGAATTCCCCTGTCGTCCTCAACAGGAAAGGCCCGTTCGCGAATCCAGCGCAGGGTGTTATCCGGCCGCACTATGCGGTGTTCCACATCAAAGGGCTTGTGCGCCTTGAAAAGCAGGTTCCACGCCTCGGAGACCCACTCCTGATCCTCCGCATGCACGGAAGTGAACAGGCCGTTGGGGTCTGAATAGAGCGAGGCACAAGACCTGCCCCATACCTCGGCGTAGGTGGGGCTGACATAAAGAAAAGCCCCTGTGTTCATGTCGCGCACGAAAAAGACCTCGCGCACGTTTTCAACGAGCTGGCGGAAGCGTTCTTCGCTGTCCGCCAGCGCTTTTTCAAACTCGATTCGTTCTGCAATCTGCCTGCGCAGTTTGGTGTTGGCTTCTTCCAGTGCCTCGGTGCGTTTGCGCACCTGCTGCTCAAGGTTTTCGCGTCGCAGACCTTCTTCCCTGAGCAGGCGGGCGCGCTCAAGGCAGCGCTTGATGGATGCGCCGAGCTCATGAAAATGCTTGAGCGGCTTCATGAGAAAATCCCAGGCACCGCGCTGCAGGGCATCCACCACATCATCCATTCTGTCGGTACCGGAGACGATGATAACGGGCGTGGTGGGAGCCTCTTCGCATATGCGGCTCAGCACCTCGCCACCGGACATGCCGGGCAGACGCCAGTCCAGCAAGATGGCATCCGGACGCAGGGAGCGGAAAATATCCAGTCCGGTTTCCCCGTTTTCGGCTTCCATCACGGCATAGCCGTCATCGCTGAGAAAGGCGGCCATGGTGGCCCGTATCACCGGGTCGTCGTCCAGTATCAGAATGGTATGGGCGGTGGATTCATTCATGCAGGGTCCTTTAGGGAATGCGCGGCAGCATGATCCACACACTGCCCGGGGTGTTCATGTGACCGGCCACCCACGTGGCTTCTTCGCCGTAGCCGCTGAAGAAGTCCAGCCTGTGCCCCTTGATGGCGCCGCCCGTATCCTGCGCAAGGCCGATGCCGGTAAAGGGCGTGCCCTGCCGGAACTCGCCTGCGGGTCCCTTGTCTGGCAGGGGAATGGTAAAGGTCATCAGGCTGCCGAGCGGCAGGAGCAGGGGGTCGGTAGCAAGTGATACCCGTGCCGTGAGCGGCTGGTTCATGGCACCGAAGGGGCCTTTGTCCGAAAGGCGGAAGAACACGTAACTCGGGTTGGTGTTCAGCAGTTCCTGCATTTTCTGGGGATTGCGGTCCAGATATTCGCGGATGGATTGCATGCTGATGTTGTCCGGCCCGAGCAGGCCCGCTTCCTTCATGACCCTGCCGAGGGAAACATACTGGTGGCCGTTCTTGCCCGCGTACAGGACATGCATTTCGCGTCCGTCGGGCAGGATGAGGCGTCCCGACCCCTGCACCTGCAGGAAGAAGATGTCGACGGGGTCCTTGGCCCATGCGATTTCCAGCCCCTTGTTGGACAGCTTTTTGTCGGAATCAATGTCTGCGCGGTGGAAGTAGGGCACGACCTTTCCGTTTTCCAGCCTGTAGTAGAGCCGCTGGCCCTTGAACCGGGGATGGAAGGGTGTGAGGTCAACGGACTGCAGGTCGTCCGGCACGGAATAGATGGGATAGGCATACACGCTGGAAGGCGTGAGATTTGCTTCAATGGCGGGTTCGTAATAGCTGGTGAATTTGGGATCTTCGGATATCTGGACGAACCTGAAATGCTTGCCCAGCAGCGAGGGGTCCTGATCAAGCTGCGGCAGCAAGTTGCGCATGAGCAGCAGGCCTGCGCGCAGTTCGCCCCAGGTGATGGTAAGAATGTCGCGCTTCAGGGCCACACCGTCGGCGGGTTTGCGGTTGACGTAGGCGAGCGAGCTTTCCAGCGCGGGGGCAAGGTCGTTCCACGAAGAGAGGCCCTGTTTGGAAATATCTATCTGCCGTGTAATGGCGTCCGCTTTGCTTTCGGAAATGGGAGTGTATTCGGTTGTGGGCTGTTTGGCACAGGCTGCAAGCAGAATGCAGACAAGGGCGAAGCAGACAAGACGGATATATGGGGGATTCCTGAAAGACATTGAAGCTCCTTGAGAATGCGTGATGATATGAATCAAGCCGCTTGTAGCACTAAACGCTGCGGGACAAAAGGGATGGCGCAGGTGTCTTTAGTGTTTTTCTTCCTGTCGTCTTCCTGTTGCTTTCATGGAAGCGGCAGAAGGGCTGTTGCAGGGCGGCACGGATGGGCGTACCATATCTGTCTGCAAGGACAGTAATAAGGAGCGGAATATGCAGACCCGGCGGATATATCTGGTTGGCCCGAGAGCCAGTGGAAAGACAACTGTGGGCAAGGCGCTGGCAGATACGCTGGGGTGGCGTTTCACGGATACGGATGAGATGGTTGTGCGCGGTGCCGGGTGCGCCGTGGGCGACATTGTGGAGCGCGGCGGCTGGAAGGCGTTTCGCGATATGGAAACAGCCGCTCTACGTGCCGTGAGCGGAGAGCATGATGTTGTTATCGCCACGGGCGGCGGCATGGTGCTGCGGGAAGAGAACCGTGACCTCATGCGGACCACCGGGCTGGTGGTTCTGCTCACTGCCTCTGCAGAGGCGCTTGCCGAGAGGCTGCAGGCAGACCCGCAGCATGCGCAGCGGCCTTCGCTTACGGGCAAGACTATTGAAGAAGAGGTGGCCGAAGTGCTTAGAGAGCGTGCGCCGTATTATGCGGCAGCAGCGCATTTGCTTGAAGATGCGGCCCGGCCGGTAGACGAAATTGTGGCTTCCGTCATGCGGGAGCTTGAAAACGGAGAAAATCCGTAGTTATATAGTGTTGGAACAACTGTTTTCAGCCGAATGACGGCCTATTGTGGCGTAGCGTACTATTCTGTTCTGCTCATGACTCAAGGAGTTTCGCCATGCAGATCAAAAAGATTCTGGTTCCTGTGGATGGTTCCGAGTATTCACTCAAGGCTGCCAGATATGCCGCTGATTTTTCCAAGCTCGTCGGAGCGGAACTTGTGCTGCTCAACTGCCGCATGCAGGTGCCGCCCATGCTGAGTGCAGAAGCCTATGAGCAGGCCAAGGAAAGTCTGGTAAAACGTGCCGACGAACTGCTCAATCCCTTCCGCGAACTGCTGCGGGGTCTGGGGGTGACTTTTACCGCCAAGATCATGGAAGGTCCTGTGGAGGACGCCATCATCGAACTGGCGGACTTTGAAAAATGCGATCTCATCGTCATGGGATCTCGCGGCCATTCCGAACTGGAAGGGCTGCTCGTGGGCAGCACCACGCACAGAGTGCTGCAGATTGCTGCGTGCCCCGTAACTGTGGTGCGCTAGAGTTCAGAACCGGAAATGCCGGAGGCACCCAGCCTCCGGCACTCTCATATCTTCGTTCCCTGTTCTGCAGGGACGAAAGCTTTCCCGTTATGCCGCGCATGTTGGCAATGCAGATAGAACCGTGTGTGATCCCTGTCCGGCCCGCAAGGGCAGGACGTATCGCCAACAACCTTCAGGAGAATGTGAATGAGCGGCAGCACCTTTGGCCGGATGTTCCGGCTTACGACGTTTGGTGAATCCCATGGCCCGGCACTGGGCGGCGTGGTGGATGGTTGTCCTTCCGGCATCGAGCTGAGCGAGGACGATATCCAGCGCGAGCTGGACAGGCGCAAGCCCGGTCAGGGCGGCCTTGCGGCAACGGCCCGCAAGGAAGCGGACAAGGTGCGCATTCTTTCCGGCGTGTTTGAAGGGCGCACCACCGGCACCCCCATCGGATTCATGATCGAAAACACCGACCAGCGTTCGCATGACTACAGCGACATAATGCAGGTGTGGCGTCCCGGTCATGCCGATTTCACCTTCGACCGCAAGTTCGGTTTCCGCGATTATCGCGGGGGCGGGCGTTCTTCGGGCAGAGAAACCGTGAGCCGTGTGGCGGGCGGTGCCATTGCCCAGCAGTTTCTTGCCTCGCAGGGCGTATCTGTTCGCGCCTATACCGTGGAGCTCGGCGGCATAGCGGCAGATATCGTGGACCCCGAAGGCGCGCAGGAGCGCCCATTCTTCTCGCCCGATGCGGATGTCATAGCCGGGTGGGAAAGCCTTGTGCACGATGTGAAGGCAGATGGCGACACGCTGGGCGGCGTGGTGCAGATCGAGGCGTTGGGTGTGCCTGCCGGCCTTGGCGAGCCTGTTTTCGACAAGCTGGATGCCCGCCTTGCCTATGCCCTCATGAGCGTGGGCGCGGTAAAGGGCGTGGAGATAGGCAGCGGTTTCGAGGCAGCACGCATGCGGGGCAGCGACAATAACGATTCCATGCGCGAAAATTCCTTTGTCACCAACAATGCCGGCGGCATTCTCGGGGGCATTTCCAACGGCATGCCGGTTATTGCGCGGGCAGCCATAAAGCCCATTCCCTCCATCGCCAAGGAGCAGGTCACCACCACGCGGCAGGGCGAGGAACGCACCATCCGCATAGGCGGCAGGCACGACATATGTGCCATACCGCGTGTGGTTCCGGTGCTCAAATCCATGGTCTGCCTCGTTCTGGCCGACCTCATGCTCATGCAGGCCCGCCAGAGCCTGTCTCCTCTTTCCGGGCTCATGGAGCTTGACGAGTTTGACCTGTAGGCGGTCAGTCGGTACATGACCCGCATGCAGCAGAAAAATCTACTCGATGTCCCGGCCGATGGCGCAGACCAGCCCGCGGAAGTGTCTCTGAAAGGCACGCTTGAACGCGTGGTCTTTCATAATGAGGAAAACGGCTATACCGTTTTCAGCCTCAAGACGCCTACTGGTGACAGTGTGCCCGTGGTGGGACACATGGCGGACCCGCAGCCCGGTGTTTCTTTGGAAATATGGGGTGACTGGGTCAATAACCCCCGCTTCGGCAGACAGCTGCACATGCAGCGGCACCAGACCGTGCTGCCTGCGCATGTGGAGGGGATACGTCACTATCTCGGTTCCGGCCTCATTCACGGGGTAGGACCCAAGACGGCGGAGCGCATTGTCGCAGCCTTTGGCGAGAAGACCTTTCATGTGCTCGACCATGAGCCGGAACGCCTGCTTGAGGTGGAAGGCATAGGCAAGAAGACTGCCGAGGCTGTACGGGAAGGGTGGGGCGAGCACCGCGGCATACGCGATCTGATGATGTTTTTGCAGCCCCACGGCGTTTCCACCGCCTATGCCGTGCGCATCTATCGATTCTACGGCAAGCATGCCCTGACCGTGGTGCAGGAAAATCCCTATCGTCTTGCCATGGATATTCATGGCATAGGCTTCCTCACTGCCGATGCCGTGGCGCGCAAGCTGGGATTTGAAAAGGATTCTCCGCTGCGGGCAGAGGCCGGAACGCTGTATACGCTCAAAAAAATTACTGAAGAAGGCCACGTCTACTACCCGCTGGAAAAGCTGGTGGCCAAGACCGCGGCCGATCTGGATATTCAGTACGATCTAATCGAAGACGCCATCCATGCCCTCAAGCTGGAGGAGCGGGTGGTGCTTGAACCGCTCGAAGGCGATGACGAGGCTGTGTATCTTACCCGCTTCCACGCCTATGAATCCGGCATTTCCACCTATCTTCGCAAGCTGCTCGGCTCACCCAAGTCTGTGGAGATTCCCCGGCCTGACGAGGTGGTGAACAAGGTGGTGGGCGATCTTGGCATCAACCTGGCCGAGGCGCAGCTTGATGCCGTGCGCACGGCGGCCCGCGCCAAGGTTATGGTGCTGACAGGCGGTCCCGGTACGGGCAAGACCACCATTACCAACGCCATTATCCGCGTATTCCGTTCCCTGAAGGCCAAGGTGCTGCTGTGTGCCCCCACGGGGCGTGCGGCCAAGCGCATGTTTGAAACATCGGGCGAAGAGGCCAAGACCATCCATCGTCTGCTGGAATACTCGCCCCGCGAAGACGGCTTTCAGCGCAACGAGGATAACCCCCTTGCCTGCGGTCTGCTGGTGGTGGACGAAGCATACATGATGGACACCATGCTCATGTTCCACCTGCTCAAGGCGGTTCCGCTGGGGGCTACGGTGATTTTCGTGGGCGACGTGCATCAGCTGCCTTCCGTCGGCCCCGGCAACGTGCTGCGCGATGTCATATCTTCCGGCGTGGTCGATGTGGTGGAACTGACCGAGGTGTTCCGGCAGGCGCAGGAATCGGATATCATCACCAACGCGCACAAGATCAACTGCGGCGAGGTGCCGTATCTTGAAGCGCCCCGCGACCAGCTTTCCGACTTCTATTTCATAAGGCAGGATGAGCCGGACCGTTGCGCCGCCATGATTGTCGATCTGGTCAAGAACCACATTCCCCGCCGCTTCGGCATGGACAGGTTCAACGACATTCAGGTGCTCACCCCCATGCACAAGGGCTCTGCCGGAGCCGGGAACCTGAACCTCATGCTGCAGCAGGCACTTAACCCCAACGGGCTGTGCCTCAAGCGCGGGGAGCGGGAATTCCGCCTTGATGACAAGGTGATGCAGATTCGCAACAACTACGACAAGGATGTGTTCAACGGCGACATAGGCCGCGTCTGCGTGGTGAATGTGAAAGAGAAGGAGATCACCGTCCGGTTCGATGACGAGAAGAATGTCATCTATGCCTTCAATGAACTGGATGAGCTGGTTCCGGCGTACGCCATATCCATTCACAAGTCGCAGGGGTCGGAATATCCGGCCGTGGTCATTCCGGTTCTGACGCAGCATTATGTGCTGCTGCAGCGTAACCTGATCTACACCGGAGTTACCCGCGGCAAGCGGCTGGTGATTCTGGTGGGTGCCCCCAAGGCCATGAGCATAGCCGTGAAGAACAACAAGATGCAGAAGCGCTATACGCGCCTTGCGCAGCGGCTCGCTGCACGGTAATCCGCCACGCTGCATCTGCTGCAATGAAACGACAGCCCCCGTACCGGTCCCGATACCGGTACGGGGGCTTTTCATGAGAGCCACATGGGGACAAAGGAGTGTTGTTCAAAAAATCTGTGGGCTAGTCGTGGCCAAGTTCCTTGCGGAGCCATGCCTTGATTTCCTTGGTCGGTTCCATGATGCACTTGAGGTCGCCGTATTCTTCCAGAAGCTTGTTTGCCAGACGGTTGGGCAGCTGAATGGTCACCAGTTCTTCGGCTGCTTCAGAGTTGCGTCGTACAAGGCGGACAACAGGCTTTTCTCCCCACATGTCGACCACGAAATAGGTGGAAAAGTCAGACTTGGAACGAACAGGCGGATATTCCGCATGCCAGTTGTTGTTGCCCCATTCAAGATACATGGTAACTGCGTGTTCGGGGCTGAGGTTCCAGTCTATATCCAGATGACCGAACTGAGAAAGAAGACCCATATCATCCTCCTTGGTTGGCGAAAATATTGTTCCGGCAAAGCCGTGTGCTTTCATAGTGTCCTGATTACGGGGCCGGGCTGCCACTCCCGGCCCCGATCAAGACGGTGCATGCCTTGTGAAGGGAGAGCTGTCGCTCTGTATGATTAAATAGTAACGATTATTATTAACTGGTCAACATGAAATTTGAATTTTCGTGGCTTTTTTTGCAGATTTTTCATTCTTCCCTGTTTTTGCGGCGGTTTCTTTGAGCTTGGGGCAGGGAATGAGAGTACTACCAGCTTGCTGTGCGGGTGATGAGTTTTGACCAGGCAGAGCGGCATGAGCAGGCTGTTGTTCACAGAAGTTACGAAATTACGGCGGGATGATTTGTTTGAATTGTGTGTTCAACCTATTTTGATTCGCTTGACGTAGGCTAGTGATTATGAGTTTATACCTGTGCTGGAGAAGTCCTCAGTCCTGTCCGTGACCAGATTCTGTGGGTCGGACTGGTTTTGGAGAGGGTTTGAGGCATTGAGTACGTTACCGTTCCATCGTGAACGGCCATCATGCTGAACTGCAAAAACCCCTTTGAGCTACGGAGGTTCCCCGATGAAGCCAGATGAGTTTGCTGTTAGGTTTTTTGAGGTGGCTAAGAGCATGGGATTGGAATTTACCCCTTCCGGGAATGTGGTAACCGGAGGCGGGAAGAACATCTCCCACGGCAAGGCAGCCACGTTGTACCGCCGCTACGGCGAAGCGTGTGCCAAATGCCCATCCAGTGAGTTCAGGCAAGACTCAAAGGGACTCAAACAGTTTCGCATGATCGCAGAGAAGACTTTGGGCTAGGGTCTTTTCAATCGCGGTTGTGACGTTGAAGCATGGTTGGTGCCCGCCGCTGCCCCCGCAGCGGTGGGCTTTCTTTTTGCCCGTCCTTCTTTTGTCTTTTCCTCTTTTCTTCTGCTCCCAGCCTGTACTGACAGGAAACTGCTTATATCCATTCAATTTTTTCGCTCTCTTTATTTATTTCCCCTATTGTTTCATGCAGATTTGTCGATTTTATTTCGTGTGGTTATACTGGACTGAGAAGTGGAAAGTGCGGTAGCAAAGCTGTCTGATTGGTTAATGAATTCCCTGTATTTGGAGAGAGTGAGCACTATGATAACCGAGAGATTTGCCATGCTGAGTTTGGTGGTCGGGGTATGCGCAGTCATCCTTGTGTCGGTGGGAGCCCTTGTTGCCGGTGGTGCGGCTGAACTGTGGCTTCTCGCTGTGGCGCTGATATCGATCATCTGCATGGTCCTGGGGATGTTGGGGGTGAAGAGATCGACGGCGTCTCTGGGCGGTATTGAGAAATTTGCCACCGCCATGACTGATGGTGACTTTGCGGCGAAGCTCGGCGGTGCGGATGCCGATGCTACTGCCAAGGCTGTGGAGGCGCTTGCCGTAGCGTATCTTCGTGAAATGGGCCTGAAGAAGGGCATAGTGGAAGGGCTGCCTACCCCGTTCCTGCTGGTGGATACCAAGGAACGCGCCCTGTATACCAATAAGGCCTGCATGGAGATGCTCGAAATTGATGCTACTCCAGAAAGCCAGTATGGCCGCACGCTTGCCGAGATTTTCTATAACGACAGGTCGCGCAAGACTGCGGTTGGGCAGTCCATCGACAACGGCAAGGTGTTCAAGAACCTTGAAGTGACCATCAACGGCCACAAGGGCGGCGTGCGCCACGTGCTTGCCAACGTGTACCCCCTTTATGACATGGGTGGTAAGTGTATCGGCGGCTTCTGCCTGTATCTGGACATGACGGCTCTGAAGCAGAAGGAAGCAGAGATTTGCTCGCACAACGAGATGATCTCGCGCTCCGCTGCGCAGGCCACTGATATTTCCAACAGCCTTGCCGCTGCGGCGGAAGAGCTTTCCGCGCAGGTTGAGCAGTCCACTGCCGCCAGCCGTCTGCAGCAGGAACGTACCCGCGAGGTTTCGCACTCCATGGAGCAGATGAATGCTTCTGTTGTTGAAGTGGCCAAGGGCGCGGGCAATGTGGCCAGTCTTGCCGAGTCTGCGCGCTCCAAGGCGCAGGAAGGTGCCCGCGTGGTGGACGATTCACGCAAGCTGACCGAACGCGTGTATGAAGATGCCGTGCGCCTCAAGGACGATATGGATAAGCTGGGTGAGCAGGCTGAGGGCATTGGTACTGTTATCGGCGTTATCAACGATATTGCGGACCAGACCAACCTGCTTGCGCTGAACGCCGCCATCGAAGCGGCCCGTGCCGGTGAATACGGTCGCGGTTTTGCTGTGGTGGCCGACGAGGTGCGCAAGCTTGCCGAAAAGACCATGCAGGCCACCAAGGAAGTGACCTCGGCCATCAGCAGCATTCAGGACAGCACGCACAAGAGCAGGGCTTCTTCTGAAAGTGCTGCAAACGCCATCAAGGAAAATGCCCACCTTGCGCTTGCTTCCGGCAAGATGCTTGAAGAGATTGTGCAACTGGTGGAAAGAACTGCGGACCACGTGCGCGAGATTGCAGCCGCAGCGGAACAACAGTCTGCAGCCAGCGACGAGATTGTCACGTCTACCGAGTACATTTCCCGTTCAGCCGATGAAAATGCCAACGCCATGCATGAATCAGCCCTTGCCGTGCAGGAACTTGCCCACAGGGCGGCGGACCTGAAGACCATCATTGCAGAGATGAAGGCGCATTCGACTGAAACGTGCGACATGGATGAATGATCCATTGTGACTGCAACCCCAAGAGGCCGGTTTTACCGGCCTTTTTTTATGTCCGCAGCGGATCTGGTGAGGGTTGTTGGGGCTCGGGGGTGATACTCCTGCTGCTTGCATTGCTGCTTATGGGTTGGACCAATTGTGCTGTCGGGGCTGGTTTGACCAATTTTGCAGGAGCGGATGTGCAGGGGGGAGATGCAGAAAAATGATGCAAAAAAAAACGGTTGGCGACATAATGCGACGAAATTTCACTGCAGGCCAGAAAAAGGCGAAAAGGAAAATTTAACAAATGTGGACGTGATTTTCCGTATGCAGTAGTAGTGGACTATTCCATCCGTTGTTTTTTGTGTTCGCAGCAGGGTGGTTCGTACCGAGTGTATCGGGATTGAGTGCATCCGGTTTGAATGCATGGGCTGCGGGCGATACATATTAAGTCATTCCTCCGGCAGAGTCTGCCACCTCACCGGCAAGAGGTAGGGAGTGACGATTCACTGAGCAGAACCGCCGTCGGCGGGTTAGGTCGCGCTTTCCCGCCGACGGAGGATTCTGCAGCTCAGCGCTGGGCATGAAGCAATACAATGCTGTCCACGAAAAGGGGCGGGTCAATGTGACCCGCCCCTTCGTGTTTTCTGTGCATTGGTGTTGCGCTACAGCTTCTTTACTTCCGTGTACCAGCCACTGGCCTTTTCAAGAAGGTTGTTTATGCGGCCCACAAGGGCGTGCGGGTCCTTGAGGTAGCCTTCGAGCAGCAGCGAGGATTCAAAGAGCTGCACTACGGTTTCCTCAATGATGGGGGCCTTGCTGTCCGCCTTGAAGATGCGCAGCAGGTTGCGCAAAATAGCGTGGTCGCGGTTGATCTCAAGCACCTTCTTCGGGATGGACTCATCCTTGTTCATGATGCGCATGAGGCGCTCCATGGAGGAGGTGGCACCGTCCGTGCTGGCCAGCACGGCGGGGGAACCGGAAAGACGGCGGGAGATGCGCACATCGGTTACCTTGTCACCCAGAATGGTCTTCATGGCCTCAATGAGGTCATCAAAGGTCTTGGTATCGCCTTCAGACAACTCCTCGGCCTTCTTTTCCTGCTCCATGTCGGGGAAGGCATCAAGCGTTTCGGCGTTGACGGTTTCAGCCGCCACGAACTCGAATTCCTTGTATTTGTGCAGGTTGTCCATGACGAACTCGTCAACGGGTTCAAAGAGGAAGAGCACTTCCAGCCCCTTGCGGGTGAATATTTCCAGATGCGGGTTAAGCTTGGCAGCTTCGCGGCTGGGAGCCGTGATGTAGTACACGGCCTTCTGTTCGGGCTGGGCGCGTTCTATGTACGACTCAACGGAGGTCAGGCCGTCCCTGTC
>JBKEAK010000136.1:0-23775 GCA_047972125.1 Halodesulfovibrio sp. | reverse complement strand
CCAGCACGCGCCCTTGCGGGTTATGCAGCATCAGATCGAGCCCTCTCAGCTGCCTGTCCCTGTCCACGGTGAAGTCTTCTTCAATGTAGAAGAGTTCTTCGAGCAGGGAGGCAAGATCGAGCAGGTCGGCATCGTGAGCTGTGCGTATGGTTGCGGTGCAGGGCATGGTGTCTTCTCCCCGGGCCTTTCCGGAAGCGTTTCGGTTATGCAGTCTTGCCGGTGTGCGTTGCCCGCCCGGTTGATGGGCTGTTGGCCTGTTCCCGGTGCGGGCTGCGTCCGGTGTGTGTCAGGTTCTCTTGCGTGTTGGTACTTAAGCTGCCAGATAATCGGCGCAGGGTTCTCCCTCTTCCAGTGCGTCCAGAATGGCGTCGATGGCGGCTTCGGAATCCACACCCTTGAACCACCAGTTGTCGGGCTGTACCACCAGAATGGGGCCGGATTCACACTGCTTGAGACAGGTGGTGGCCACGACAAGGGCATCAAGCCCGCGGTCCAGCACTTCTTCTTCTATGTACTGCAGAAAACCTTCGGTCTGCTTGTGGCAGATACCCTTGGGGTCGCCTGCGGCACGAAAACTCTGACAGCAGATGATCATTCTTTCCGGGGTAGCCATTGTTCCTCTCTCCTTGCGTTGGTGTAGTGCGTGTTCCGTTGTGCTGTTGTGCGCCTGGTCAGGGGCGCTTTTTGCCCTTTCCGCCCTTTTTGCCGCCTCCGTAGAGCAGGTCTACGGTTGCGTCGATCTCGCCTTCCGTGATCAGGACAGGCAGACCGTTGCGGCTCAAAATATCTTTGGGTTTGCTTCCTGCGCTGGCCGTGAGCAGTACGAAACAGTCGTGCAACAGCTCGGCCAGTTGCGCCCAGCGGGAATCGCCGCTGCCTGCCTCCGGTGCCTTGCGGACGCCCAGCAGGCAGGGCAGGCCGTCTTCGCGCGGGCCGTAGACGAGAACTTTGGAAGCCTGACCCAGATGCATATCCACATCCATGCCGTTGGAGCTGACCAGTGCAACGTTGGGCTTGCCCGCTGCCGGTTTGGGCAGGGCGGGAGCAGTCCACTGTGCCTGCTGCGGTGCGGTACAACCGGAACCAGTACCGGTTGCGGCAGTGGCCGTGGGAAAATTTGTTGCCGGAGCGGTGTCCACGAAGACCGGCAGGTGGCAGGCCGCTGCGGAGCGGATGACATCCATGAGTTCGTCCATGCGTGTTGCGCTGAGCTTTTCCGCAGGCGCGGGCAGTGCCGGTGCGTCTGCATCGCCCTGAGAATAGGGAACCAGCGTCATGTCTTCGGCGCCGAGTGCGGCCATGGTTGCCGCAATGGTGGTTACATGGGCGTCGTTGGTTTCGGGAAATACGGTGGTGCGGATGCCGACCTTCATGCCCGCGTTGCAGCAGGCCCTGACGGCGGCAGCCTGTTCCTCGACCAGCTTGCATGCAGCTTCAGGCAGGGGCAGGGTTCTGGTGCCGGGGCGTATCCATGCGTAAATGCCGGAGGTGATGAGCGGGTCCACGGCATTGGTCAGCAGGTTCATCCGGCTTGCTCCGGCTTCTGCCAGACTCATGGCAAGGGCGGCTGCACCCATGCCGTTGGTGGTGACCGACAGGGGCGTTTCCGGCAGCAGGGCCCGGACCATGGAGAGCGTGCGCAGGGTTACTTCCGGGGTGGCAAGGGGGTCGCCGGGGCCTGCTATGTCCACGGCCACGATGGTTGCGCCTTCGGCAAGCTTCTGTGAGAGCATTTCCACTGCCTGTTCCGGAGAGAGCACAGCCTTGCCGGGGGCGGTGCCTGAAAAGCGGATACAGGTGTTGGCACGCGCCGATACGGGCAGCAGAACTGTTTGCGGTGTCGTGTGTGTTGCGGCGCTTGCGGTCATGGGAATGCTCTCTTTGTCGTAAATGGTGCTGCCTTTGGGGCAGGGAGAGGGTGGCCTCTGCACTTTGCCGGACCGGTTTCCGGCAGCGGGGATGTCATTTCCCGCAGCGGGGAGGAGGGAAGTCCCCCCCGCTGCGGGGCATGATGAACTGCTACAGGACGAGCTCGAAGCTCGGCTCGGGAGCATCCCGGTCCTTGCGGTCCAGAATGAGATTGAGCATCTTCTCCAGAAGCCTGAGTCCGCCCTTGTAGCCGACTGTCGGGAAGTACTGGTGTCCCTGCCGGTCAAGGATGGGGAAGCCCCAGCGCATGAAGGGGATGTCTTCATCGCGGGCAATGTACTTGCCGTAGGTGTTGCCTATGAGCAGGTCCACGGGTTCGTTCTTGATCCACTGGTGCATCAGGAACATGTCGCCCTTGGCGCGTACCTTCACTTCATACGGCTGGCCTGCGCAGATCTCCTTGATGCGGGCTTCGAAACGCGAACCGGGGGTGCCGGTAACAACGTAAACGGGCTGCATGTCCAGAGAGACGAGGAACTCGCACATGGAGATGAGCTGGTCCGGATCGCCCCAGATGGCTACGCGCTTGCCGTAGAAGTACTGGTGCATGTCGGAGATCATATCCACGAGCTGGCCGCGTTCGTGCATCACGGATTCGGGCACGGTGGTTCCGCCCACGGTGCGCAGAATGTTGATGAAGCGGTCGGTTGCGGCAAGGCCGAAGGGCATGTCCAGCACGGTGCAGGGCACCTTGCATCTGGAGTCCAGCAGGCGCGCTGCGTCTGCGGAGCACCATTCGCCAAGAGCCAGCGTGCCGATGGCGTCGCCCGAACCCTTGAGGTCGGCAACGGTTGCACCGCCGGCGGGGAACATGGTGTATTCACCGGTAAGAGGCGCATCCAGAATGCCGGAGGTGTCGGGGAACATGGTGGTGTCCACGCCCGTCATGGCGGCAAGGCGCTTGATTTCCAGCATGTCGGCAGGTTCTACCCAGCCGGGGATGATGTTCACCTTGCCGTTTTTCTTGCCCGAACGTTCGCCCAGCTCGGCCATGGCCTTGACCATGTTGGAAAAGCCGGTGACATGAGAGCCGACGTAGCTCGGGGTGGGAGCGCCGATAACGGTCTTGCCTTCGGGAATCTTGCCTTCCTTCATGGCTTTGTCGGCGATCTGCTTCAGGTCGTCACCGATGGTTTCCGAAAGGCAGGTAGTGTGCACGGCAATGACTTCGGGCTCATACACCGTGAAGATGTTATCAATGGCCTGCAGCAGGTTGGCCTGTCCGCCGAAAACCGATGCACCTTCGGTGAAGGAGCTGGTGGCGGCGGGAACGGGTTCCTTGTAGTGCCTGGTCAGCGTTGAACGGTGATATGCGCAGCACCCCTGCGAGCCGTGGCTGTGCGGAAGGCATCCGTGCACGCCGAGCGCCGCATACATGGCGCCTATGGGCTGGCAGGTCTTGGCCGGATTGATCATCAGGGCGCTGCGTTCAACGACGTCTTTGGGAGTATGTCTGAGTAGCATGTTCTCTTCCTTGTCTCTTGCAATCAGTTGAAGCCGGTTGCGGCAATGTTGCGGTCCCGTTGCGAAAAGGTCTCGGTAACATCGCGGCGAACCGGTGTTGCCGGAGCTGTCGCTATTCCCAGACGAAGGTTGCCGCGAGTTCCGGGTTGGTCTGCCAGGGAGCCTTCATGTAGCTCCACACCTTGCTGCCCACGAGGCGGTCAATTTCCTTGTAGAAGTTGATTGCACCCTTGAACCCGGCATAGGGGCCGCCGGAGTCGTAGCTGTGCAGCTGCTTCATGGGAATGCCAAGCTTCTGGATGGAGAACTTCTCCTTGATGCCGGCGCAGAAGAGGTCCGGCTTCATGATTTCCACCAGCTTGTCGGCTTCGTACTGGTTGAGGTCGTCGATGACGAGAGTGCCCTTGTCCATGTCGGCGTTCATGCCGTCGTAATGCTTGAATTTGTAACCTGCTTCTTCCAGCGCCTTGAACTCGTCGGCAGACTTGCGGGGGCGATAGAGCTTTTCGTCAGCCGTTACTTCCAGTTCTTCGATGTTACGGGAGTCGGCATCCACCTTGATGTCCGGAATGACCTGACGGCCTTCGTAGTCATCGCGGTGGCCGAATTCGTATCCGGCAGAGATGGTCTTCATGCCCATTTCAGCGAACAGCTCGCTGTAATGGTGGGCACGGGAACCACCCACGAAGAGCATGGCGGTCTTGCCGGTGGTGCGGGTGCGCACATCAGCTGCAACGGCCTTCACCTTGGGCATTTCTTCGGCAATCACTTCTTCCACGCGGTCCATGAGCGCCTTGTCGCCGAAGTACTGGGCGATCTTGCGCAGGGACTTGGCAGTGGCTTCCGCACCGATGAAGTTCACCTTGATCCACGGAATGCCGTACTTGGCCTCAAGCATGTCGGCCACGTAGTTGATGGAACGGTGACACATGACCGTGTTCAGGTCGGCATGCTGGGCCGAGGCGAACTGGTCGTAGGTGGAGTTGCCGGAGAAGGTTGCAATGTTCGTGATGCCGCACAGGGTCAGCAGGCGGTCAATTTCGAAACCGTCGCCACCGATGTTGTATTCGCCCAGCAGGTTGATCTTGTACTTGCCTTCCTTGGGCGTTTCGTTCTCGCCCACAAGGTGGGTGAACACCTGGTTGTTGGCAATATGGTGACCGGCAGACTGCGAGACGCCCTTGTAGCCTTCGCAGGAGAAGGCGAAAACGTTGCAGTCGCCGAACTTGGCCTTCATCTTGCGGGCCACGGCGTGAATGTCGTCGCCGATAAGACCCACGGGACAGGTGGCGAATACTGCGATGCCCTTGGGGTGGAAGAGGTCGTAGGCTTCCTGAATGGCAGCTTCCAGCTTCTTTTCACCGCCGAAGATGATGTCCTGATCCTGCATGTCGGTAGAGAAGCAGTAGGGCATGTAGTTTTCGCCGTCAGGACCGGGTTCGGTCTGGTTGCGGCGGGTGAGCCACGAATAGAAACCGCAGCCGATGGGGCCGTGGGTTATGTTCACGATGTCGCGGGTGGGCCCCAGAATAACGCCCTTGCAGCCTGCATAGGTACAGCCGCGCATGGTGATGATGCCGGGAATGGTACGAACGTTGGCTACGATTTCCGGCGGCGTTTCACTTTCCTGAGCCTCGTTGATCATGATCTGCTTGGCGCGCTTGCGGGCCACCTTGGGAGGGTACTTCTTCAGAAGTTCTTCCTTGATGTCTGTGGGGCTCAGCTGCACCAGCTTTTTCGTCTTTGCCATCTCAATTCTCCTTGCGTAGGCCGTTCCTCTGTGTGGCATGGCCTGATGCAATTACAGGCCTCTTTGTCCGAGGTCGTCGGGGCGTACCCGGTGCAGCCGTCAGTGCTCAGTGTCGGTCGTTACGATATGGATTTCTTGCCCTTTTCCCCGGTACGGACGCGCACTGCATCCCCCATGGGAAGAACGAATATCTTTCCGTCGCCCGGCTTGCCGGTGCGGTTAGCTGCGGAGATTACTTCCACCACTTCGTCCACCTGTTCATCGGGAACCACGATGGTCAGCATGCGCTTGGGGTAGAGCTTGCCCTTTTCACCAAGCACGGCAGCGGATTCTTCGTATCCGCTTTCCGCGCCTTCAAGAACGCTCGCGCTGATGAACCCCTTGCCGCGACCCTGCGCTTCGTGCGCGAAGAAGGCGTCTATGCCCGCTTCGTTCAGGGCCACCTTGGTGCGGTTCATCATGTTCATGCGAACGACAGCGATGACTTCCTTCATTACGCAGCCTCCTCCTTGGCCGTGTCGCACACGCCGGAGCTGATGGTGTAGACGTCGCTCACTTCGTTCACGAATATCTTGCCGTCGCCGAAGGCACCCTTGGAGCCGGATCGGGCGGCTTCCATGATGGTCTTGATGACAAAGTCCTTGTCCTCGGCCTTGATGACGCTCATGAGCATGGTCTTGGGAATTTCATCATAGGTCACTTCGCCGATCTTGATGCCGCGCTGCTTGCCGCGGCCGGCCACGGAGTACTTGGTGACGGCGGGAAAGCCGTTGTCCATGAGGGCCGCCAGAACATCATCAGCTTTTTCGGGTCGTACGATAGCTCTCACCATGATCATCATTGTCTGTTCTCCTGATTGTTAATTCACATCGCCACTGCGCCCTGCAGTGCAGAGGTTTCGCCTGTGGCGGGATTGCGGTTCCGCCCCGGCTCCGCAATACGGGGTATTGCGCGGCGACGGCCTGTCACCCATCCATTCTCCGGTTCGGGATTGCGGAAGGAGAATGGAGTATGATGCTGCCCTTTCCGTTTCCGACCTGTGCTAAGCGGCTTCGAGCAGCCCGTATTCGAGCAGGAGCGCTTCCAGTTCGTCGATTTCCAGCGGGGTGGGGATGACGAACATCTGGTTTTCGTCGATGGCTTTGGCGAGATTGCGGTACACGTCGGCCTGAACGACTTCGGGGTTCCATTCGATAACGGTTTTGCGGTTGATTTCAGCGCGCTGCACGTCGTTGTCGCGGGGAACAAAGTAGATCATCTGGGTGCCCAGCCTGCGGGCCAGTTCCTGAATCATTTCCTTTTCGTTATCCACGTTACGGGAGTTGCAGATCAGGCCGCCGAGGCGCACGTTGCCCGACTGGGCGTACTTCATGATGCCCTTGCAGATGTTGTTGGCTGCGTACATGGCCATCATTTCACCGGAACAGACGATGTAGATTTCTTCAGCCTTGCCGTCGCGGATGGGCATTGCGAAGCCACCGCACACAACGTCGCCGAGAACGTCGTAGAAGGCGTAGTCCAGACCTTCGGACTCTTCATATGCGCCAAGGTTTTCCAGCATGTTGATGGAGGTGATGATACCGCGGCCTGCACAGCCTACGCCCGGTTCAGGACCGCCGGATTCCACGCACCACGTGTTGCCGAAGCCGGGCTTGCGGATATCGTCCAGTTCAACGTCTTCGCCTTCTTCGCGCAGGGTATCGAGCACGGATTTCTGGGCAAGACCGCCGAGCAGCAGACGGGTGGAGTCTGCCTTGGGGTCACAACCGACAACCATAACCTTGCGGCCCATCATTGCCAGACCGGCCACAGTGTTCTGCGTGGTGGTGGATTTGCCGATGCCGCCCTTTCCGTAAATGGCTACCTTTCTCATGATTTCCTCCTGGAGGTGGTTGGTAATGCTGAACCCTCTAGGGCAATCCGTGTGCCAAGTTTTATATTTTTACAGAACATGCTTTAATCGCAGGATAATTTTTGAAAGGCGGGCATTGTGTGGTCGTGGTGGGTGAGTGTGGGAAACTACACACCCGACCACCGGAATTGTAGGAAACTACAAAAGTGCATTTTTTAACCACACCGTGTGTAGATAGGCCTTTGCCCTGTGATGACAGTGGGTTGCGGTATCGTTCAACTTTGGCACTGATCATGCTCATATGTGTTCAGGTCCGTGGATGTTCCTGCGGACAGATGCACAATCTCTTTCAAGGAGAATGACCATGCTGATCGATACGACACTCAGGGAAGGGGCACAGCTGTTCGGGGCCTACTTCAAAATGGAGACAAGGGAGGCAATCCTTTCGGGGCTGCTGCGCCTTGGCGTGGATGAAGTCGAAGTCGGCTGGGTTGGTCAGGAAGGGATTGATGAGCTTGTGCGCCGTATTCGTCCACGGGCAGGCCGGACCAAGCTGAGCGTGTGGAGTCCCTGCCGTTCTGCGGACATTCGCACGGCCTCTGAACTGGGCGTGGACAGAATCAACATAGGTATACCCGTTTCGGATTCCCACATGAGCAAGCGCCTCGGGCTGGACCGCAAGGGGCTGCTGGAAAAGCTGGGCCGCATGGTCCTCAGCGCCGGGCTCGCCGGTATCCGTTATATTTCCATAGGATTTGAAGATGTCTCGCGGGCGGACAGGGAATTTGCGTTGGATGCGGCCCTGCTTGCACAGAGCATGGGGGCCTCGCGCATTCGTCTGGCTGATTCGCTGGGCGTGCTCACCCCCCGGGAGATGGGCGAGCTGGTGGAATTTTTCCGCTCGCAGCTGACCATCCCCGTTGCGGTGCACTGCCACAACGACTTCGGCATGGCCACGGCCAACGCCGTGAGCGCATTGCAGAGCGGAGCGGATTTTGCCGATGTGAGCGTGCTCGGCATAGGCGAGCGCTCCGGCATTGCCGCAACGGAAGAGCTGGCCGCCTATCTGGCCGTGCGCGGTGGGGCTTCCAAGTATCATGCAGAGCACCTGCGCGACTTGTGCGCCCTTGTGGCCGGGGCTGCCGGTGTGGACATTCCCCGCACCAAGGCCGTGGCCGGAGCGGATATCTTCGCCTGCGAATCGGGCCTGCATGCCCACGCTCTGAGCAAGTCTCCCGAACTGTTCGAACCCTACGATCCTTCCCTTATCGGAGCGGACCGCAAGCTCGCCGTGGGCGGCAAGAGCGGCAAGGCGGCTGTATCCGTAGCGCTCGGCTCTGCCCGTTCGCACTATCCGGCAGGGCAGATCGAAGATTTGGTCACCTCTGTCAGGCGCATGTCGTGGGAACTCGGCAGGCCGCTGACGCAGGATGAATTTTCACACCTCGCGGATTCCGCGCGCAAGCACTAGGAGGTTGTCATGCACATGGTACATACCCGTTATGGTGATCTTGTCCCCCAGCGAACCACGGATGATCTGCGCAGAAAAGAATTGCTGCCCGTGGAGCGGTATGAGGACGGCAGCCCGCGCGGCCTGCCTCTGGAAACGCAGGTGCCCATAGACACCCCCGCCGGGGTGGTTCCGGCCGAGTTCGTCTCCTTTTATCCCGACGGCAGCCTTAACCGCGTGTTCCCCCTTAACGGCAGGCTTTCCGGCTACTGGACGCAGGATGACGAGGCGCGACTGTCCGAACCCGTGTGTCTGCAGACCCCTGTTGGCGAACTGCATGCCCGCGTGATCAGCGTCAGCTTCTACAAGACGCAGGCTCTGCGCAGCATAACCCTGTGGCCCGGCGAGGTGGTGTGCGTGCAGACCCCCGTGGGTTTGATCAAGGCCCGCACCGGGGTGAGTTTTTATCCGGACGGCGCTGTCCGTTCGCTGGAGCCTGCTGCGCCTGTGGCCGTGAAAACGTCCATTGGCGAGATCATGGCTTTTGATCCCGATGCCGTGGGAGTGAACGGTGATTGCAATTCTCTGGTGTTCAATCCCGATGGCTCGGTGCGCAGCCTGTGCACGGTGTCGTCGCGGGTTACGGCCTTCATGCCGGACGGAACCCGGACCGTATGCAGCCCGCAGTGGCGCGACAGCATCTGCGGCGATTCCGAACGGGAGATAACGCCCATGGCCATTCTGTTTGACGGGGATGATGTTGTTATCCGCTCATCGGCGGAAGAAGCATCCGTGCGCTTTGAAGGGAACCGCACCGTGCTCTTTGCCGGAAGGTGGGAGGGTATGCACGTGGCCCGTTTTGCAGGCATGCCCCTGCTGCCGCGCACCTCGTGCAGTCATTAGCCGGTATTGCCGGACAGAATGAAAATGGGTTGCACCAACAGGTGCAACCCATTCGGAATTTTGGGGGAATTTTTTGGCTCCGCCGGGCAGGAACCTAACGTTCCTGCACCTCGTATAAACGATGACAATCTGTTTTTGGACCACAGTTCCGGCTTAACGGGAATGTGGTTTTACTGAAAATGAGGGGTTGTCGGTACTCTTTGGTTTGTGCCTGTTGGTACAAACCTTTCTTTATGTAAAAAATTCTTAGTTATGCCTTGAGTGCGGGGGAGCTATTTATCGGCAGTCGCCTGTCCACTCGCCTGCCCGTTCGCCTGTTGTGCTGCTTCGTCCTGTCCGGCCTCATCTCCGGGCTCATCATCTCCGGTCTTATCAGGTTGGTCTGCCAGCAATGAGGCGAAGCGATGGTCAAATTCGCGCTGGGCAACGGTGTGCACGGCTGCATACGCTGCCTTGTAATTGGCCAGACAGCGGGCGCCAAAGGCGGAAAGCTGATAGCCGGATTTGTTGCCCCCGCGCTTCACCAGCACGGGCCGTCCCATCCGTTCTTCAATCTTGCGGATACGTCCCCACGCCGTGCGGTACGACATGCCTATTTCCTTGGCCGCTCCGGCAAGGGAACCGGTGGTTTCCACCCCCTGCAGCAGTGCAAAGCTGCCCATGCCGAAGGCGTTGTCGCCGTCCACCTCGATCCAGAATTTTACCCGCATCCGCAGTGTCTTTTCAGCCATTTCTTTCATCCTTTCCTGATCTTCATACACCAGAGATACCAGTAACCTGCCCGCTGCTCAAGGCACCAGAAGAGGAGGGAAGCGGGGTGCGTGTCCGGGTGTTTCGCATTGTGCAAGCCTGTTGCAATTCGCGTTTGTTTGTTGACTTTATATGTTCATGGCTACATAAGAAAATTGGAAATGGGTGAATACTCTCTAACATCGGGGTTTATCAGGGGCAACTTGATTGACTGTGGCTTGATGAAAAAAGAGTAATGATTTCGCAACTTGAACGCTTCCATGCTCGAGTTCACGCACCGTATCGGAGACCGCGCACATGATGAAGACCATTCCCGTTCAAGAGGCCGTTGGCACCGTCCTCTGTCACGATCTAACCCGTATTGTTCCCGGCGAGTTCAAAGGCCGGGCCTTCAAGAAGGGGCACGTTATCCGCCCCGAAGACATTCCAGTCCTGCTCAACATAGGCAAGGAACATCTGTACGTGCTGGCGCTCGACAAGGGGCAGCTGCACGAGGATGAGGCTGCCCTGCGCATTGCCCACGCTGCGGCGGGTCCGGGCATCTCCTTTTCGGAGATCTGCGAGGGGCGCATCAATTTCATGGCCGAACGCGGCCTGCTTACAGTGAATGTGGAGGCGTTGCACGCCATCAATTCCATTGAGGAAGTGGTGCTCGCCACCATGCATACGGGCCAGTTCATAACCGAGCCCCGCGCCGTTGCCGGCACGCGGGTGGTTCCGCTGGTCATAGACGAGGAAAAGATTCGTAAGGTGGAAGAAATCTGCGCCGCGCACTACCCGGTGGTGCAGGTTAAGCCTGTTGTGGAGCAGCGCATAGGCGTGGTGACCACAGGCAGTGAAATCTTCCACGGCCGCATTGAAGACAAATTTGGCCCAGTGTTGCGCCGCAAGTTTGCCGGATTCGGCTCCGAGGTCATGGGACAGACCTTCGTAGGCGATGATCCGGAAACAACCCGTGATGCCATTCTTGCTTTTGTGGAGCAGGGGGCGGAGATGGTTGTGGTGACAGGAGGCATGAGTGTTGACCCGGACGACCAGACACCGGCCAGTATCCGGGCCACAGGGGCTGAAATCGTAACCTATGGCTCGCCCACCTTTCCGGGCGTGATGTTTCTACTTTCCTATCTTGGCGGCGTGCCCGTTCTGGGGTTGCCCGGGTGCGTCATGTACTACCGCGCCAGCATTTTCGACATAGTGGTGCCGCGTTTGCTGGCCGGAGAGCGGCTTACCCGCAAGGACATAGTGGCGTTAGGGCACGGGGGTTTCTGCGCATGCTGCGAGCCCTGTCGCCATCCTATCTGTCCTTTCGGCAAGCCGGGCTAAACCCGAACCCGCGGCCCCTCGGGGCGCGCGAACTGGACGATGTTGCCGGACCGCTGTTTGCCTGAATCGTCCGGCCCGAGTTACCACCCCATAAGGAGGATTTCGATGATCAAGCGTATGATCCATGTCAATGGCGCCCCCCGTATGGCCATTGCAGCTCCTGAAACCACCCTCGCAACCTATCTGCGTGAAAGTCTTGGCCTTACCAGTGTTAAGGTTGGCTGCGGACAGGGACATTGTGGCAGCTGTAACGTTATCGTGAACGGCAAGCTTATCCGTTCCTGCAGTTACAAGATGAGCCGTCTGAGTGATAGTGACTCCATCACTACGCTGGAAGGCATTGGCACTCCCGACAATCTGCATCCCATTCAGGTCGCATGGCTGGCACATGGTGCCGCTCAGTGCGGATTCTGTTCTCCCGGTTTCATCGTCTCCACCAAGCTGCTGCTGGATACCAATCCCAAGCCTTCGCGTGAAGACGTGCGCGACTGGTTCCAGAAGCATCGTAACGCCTGCCGTTGCACCGGCTACAAGCCGCTCGTGGACGCCGTTATGGATGCCGCTGCCGTGCTGCGCGGAGATAAGAAGCTTGATGATCTCTATTTCCAGATTCCTGCCGACGGCAAGATCTGGGGTACCAAGTATCCCCGTCCCAGCGCCGTTGCCAAGGTTACCGGTACGCTCGACTTCGGTGCCGACCTCGGCATCAAGATGCCCGAAGGCACGCTGCGCCTCGCCCTTGTGCAGGCTGAAGTCTCCCATGCCAAGATTCTGGGCATAGACACCAGCGAAGCCGAAAAGATGCCCGGCGTGGTCAAAGTGGTCACCCATAAGGACATCAAGGGCAAAAACCGCATCACCGGCCTTATCACCTTCCCCACCAACAAGGGTGACGGCTGGGATCGTCCCATCCTCTGCGATGAGAAGGTATTCCAGTTCGGCGACGCCATTGCCATTGTCTGCGCCGATACCGAATGCCACGCCAAGGCTGCCGCAGCCAAGGTGAAGGTTGATCTGGAAATTCTGCCTGCATATATGAGCGCCCCCGAAGCCATGGCTGATGACGCCATGGAAATTCACCCCGGCACTCCGAACGTCTACTTCGAGCAGAAGATCGTGAAGGGCGAAGACAGCGCCCCCATCTTCAAGAAGGCCGATGTGGTTGTGGAAGACGATTTCTACGTCGGCCGCCAGCCGCATATGCCCATCGAGCCGGACGTGGGTTTTGCTTTCTTCAATGAAGAAGGCAAGCTGTGCATCCATTCCAAGTCCATCGGCCTGCATCTGCACATGTACATGATCGCTCCCGGTCTCGGTATGGATCCCGAGAACATGATCATGGTGCAGAACCCCACCGGCGGTACCTTCGGCTACAAGTTCAGCCCCACCATGGAAGCACTGGTCGGCGCGGCAGCCATTGCCACCGGTCAGCCCGTGTACCTGAACTACACCTGGTTCCAGCAGCAGACCTACACCGGCAAGCGTTCCCCGTTCTTCATGAACGTGCGTTTCGCTGCTTCCAAGGACGGCATGCTGCAGGCCATGGAAAGCGACTGGACCGTTGACCACGGCCCCTATTCCGAATTCGGCGACCTGCTTACCCTTCGCGGTGCGCAGTTCATCGGCTCCGGCTACAACATTCCCAGCATCCGTGGTATCGGCCGCACCGTGTGCACCAACCATGCATGGGGTTCCGCCTTCCGTGGCTACGGTTCGCCGCAGAGCGAATTCGCCTCTGAAGTGCTGATGGATGAACTGGCAGAAAAGCTGGGCATGGACCCGCTGGAACTGCGTTACAAGAACGTGTACCGCGAAGGTTCCACCACGCCTACCGGCCAGATTCCGGAAGTGCTCTCCCTGCCTGAAGTGCTGGATAAGGCCCGTCCTATGTACAAGGCCGCCAAGGAACACGCTGCCAAGGCTTCCACCGCGGAAGTGAAGCGCGGCGTGGGTATCTCGCTCGGCGTGTACGGCTGCGGTCTGGACGGCCCTGATACGGCGGAAGTGTATGTGGAACTGAACCCCGACGGCACCGTAACGGTCTACGCCACCTGGCATGACCATGGTCAGGGCGCTGACATCGGTACCCTTGCCACCGCGCACGAAGGGCTGCGTCCGCTGGGCATCCGTCCTGAAAACATCAAGCTTGTGCTGAACGACACCGCCGTGTGCCCCAATGCGGGTCCCGCAGGCGGCAGCCGCTCGCAGGTCGTTGTCGGCCGCGCCATCAAGGCCGGTTGTGAACTGCTGGTCGGCGGCATGCGCAAGAAGGACGGCACGTTCCGTACCTACGATGAAATGAAGGCCGAAAACATCGCCGTGAAGTACAGCGGCAAGTGGTCTGCTCCGTGCACCGACTGCAACGCAGACGGTCAGGGCAACCCCTTTGCTGCGTACATGTACGGCCTGTTCCTTGCCGAAGTGGCTGTGGAACTGGCAACCGGCAAGACCACCGTGGAAAAGATCTCCATGGTGGGCGACGTGGGCGAAATCGCCAACAAGCTGGCTGTTGACGGTCAGCTCTACGGCGGTCTTGCTCAGGCCATCGGCCTTGCCCTGTACGAAGACTTCGAGGATATCAAGAAGCACTCCACCATGCCCGGTGCCGGTTTCCCCTACATCAAGCAGATTCCTGATGACATCGTGCTTGAGTATGTGGAAACCCCGCGCCCCGAAGGTCCCTTCGGCGCATCCGGTGTGGGTGAGCTGCCCCTCACCTGCCCCCACGCAGCCGTGATCAACGGTATCTACAATGCCTGCGGCGTGCGCATCACCAAGCTTCCGGCTCTGCCGGAGAAGGTGCTTGCCGGGCTGAAGGCCAAGAAGTAACCGTAGTTTCCTGAAATGATTCGGGCGGCTCCTTGCAATGCAAAGAGCCGCCCGTTTGTATGCAGTGGTGCGAAGAAAGTGGTCGGATCAGCGCTTGGCGCGTTCCAGCAGTTTGCCCAGTTTGTTCTGCAGCATCTCCGGCGTGAAGGGCTTGGGCAGGAAGGACGATACACCGCTCTTGCGTGCAAGGGCTGCCTGCGATCTGCCCGATTCGGTGGTGGCCATGATCACGGGGGTGGTGGCATACAGCGGCATGGCGCGCAGCTTTTCCGTGAACTGAATGCCGTCCATCACGGGCATGTTCATATCCACGACAATGACATCAAAGACGCCTTCCAGCCCTTCCACAATATCCAGCGCATCGCGGCCGTGCTCGGCGAGCATGACATCAAACCCTATGGCCGAGCCGTGCGTGCGGTAGAAATTGCGCATGGCCGTTGAGTCGTCAATGGCGAGCAGCTTGGGCCTTCCGCTCTCCTGCTTCGGCAGTTCCTTGCGGATGGCCTCTGCATCGCGCACGGCCTGTTCGCCTTCACACTGTTTCAGTGCCTCGGCGAAGGTCAGCATGGTTTCGGCGTTGTTACACTTGAGAATCAGGCTGATGAGTATGCGCCCGGCAACCGGGTCGGCATGCAGATAGGGGAACAGTTTGACGGCATGTGCGGCGATGATGGACTGCAGAATGCGCTGGGCCTGTGCATCGCGTGCGGCCATGCGGTCTGCTATTATTTCGAGAAAACGTTTGCCCACCATGGGCGATGCCAGTGACTCGAGCGCGTAGACAATGGCCAGAAGCGTTGTGGGCTCCTGTTCCACGGGCAGGGCGTCTGTGAGTGCCACAAGGCTTTTGACGCCCGGCGTACAGCCGAGTGCCTCGTAGATGGCAAAACCGACGTTGGGGTCTGAGGCTGCCCCCTGCTCAAGCGCATGAATGAGCGGGTGCGCGGCTGACTTGTGGGCAATGTCACGCAGGGCGTTGGCGGCCATGACGCGGCTGTCCTTGTCGGAGTCGAGCAGGGCCGGGGCAACGTGCGAAATGGCCAGCTCGCCGCAGCGCACAAAGGTTTCCAGCACTATGCGGCGCGCTTCGGGATTCCTGTGATGGATGAAGCGTGCAAGCTCAGAAAGGGCCGGTGCGTGGCTGGATGCGCCGATACGGCCGAGAGATTCTATGGCAGCCCATGTGGTGATGTCACACACCGCGTAGCGGTCGTCCGCTTCATTGGCGGCGATGATGTCCGTGAGGGTTTCTATGCATGAGGTATCGCCCAGCGTGCCCAGATACTGGATGCAGAGAGAGGCGATTACCGGATCGGCATGGCGCATGTGCTCGCGGAACACGGGAATGGCGGCATCGGAGCCGATGCGGCCCAGCGCGGTGAGCGTTTCGTTCAGCGAGGCGGTATCTGCCGCCTTGCCGATGCGGGCGATGAGAACCGGAGCTGCCTTGATGAGGTGCATCTCCCCGGCAAGGTCTCTGCACAGGGCGGCATATGGCCCGTGCGGATGCTTTATGCCGCTGACAATGCTGTCCGGGTTCTTTTGCAGCAGCGTGCGCATGGTGTTGCGCACCATGGTGTCTGCGGCTGTATCGCCTGTGGGCTCCAGAAAGAGGGGCGTGAGCTCGGCAAGAGCCTCCGCCGCAGGCTCGCCCTGCAGCTTGTGCAGTGCCTGAGCCTGCTCCAGAAAATCGAGTGAGCGGAAAGAATCTGCGAAGGACACGATGACCTCCCTGCAAGCAGTCTTTTCCCAGCGGGATTTATTCGAAGCAGAATTCCACGGTAAAGTCACCATTGACGGTGGAGAAGGGTATGGCCATTATCGGGCTTTTGGTGACGTGGGTTATGGAATGGTTGTCACCCATGATGACGGAAGGCGTGGAGCCCTGGAACACCATGCCCATCTCTGCAAGCCCCGCTCGAGCTTGGCCTGAGATCATGTTGGTTACTTCGCCTACGGCATCCTTCGTATCCTGCAGCAGGTCCTGAATGTCGTCTCCGAGCATGGCTTTCACCAGTGCGATGGCGCATTTCTTGGTGAAAGTGACCGAGATGCTCCCGTTCTTGTGGCCGGTGATGCCGATAACGGCAGACACGTCGCCTTGTGCAACCGTGTTTTTCTTGACGTACGGCTTCCCCGGAACGGGGTTTATGCCCGCCATGGTGGAAAGGACGTTGACGGTTGCACTGATAAAGGGTTTTGCTACCTCGATTCCGGTGCTCATTGTAAAGGACTCCTTGCATTCCTGACTGTCGGATGTCGTATCTTTCCCGCTAAATGCGTAAAAGATCACTTTTGGGGTGATACGTAAATCCTACTGTAGATGCCGGACTCCGTAAAGTGAATTATTGTTCGTCATAGCCATGTTATAAGACATGCTATGCAGCCTGAGCCGCCTTCTTTTCAGCGGGTCCGGACACGGCGGCAAGGTTTCTGCGAATGGAGTCGCACAGGCGGTTGTTACCACCGGTACGGCGCTCCAGCACCTCAAGGGCAGCCGTGAACAGTTCGGTTGCCTGCGGATTCTTGCCCTGAGCCGCAAAAATGAGGGCAAGGTTGTTCTGAATCTTTGCAGTGTAGCCCTCGGCACCCAGTGCGTTTGCCTTGCGCAGGGCCTGATGCAGCATGAATTCGGCATTCATGAAGTCGCCGCGGGCCATGGCCTGCATGCCCTGAGTGTTGAGAGAGCCGATTACCTTTGCAGCGCACATGTCATTATCTCCTGTATGATTCGTTCCCGGCCTGTGTGGCGAACGGGTGGTGTTATCTAGTTGGACTCAAGGCTGTTACGCAGGGTGGAAACGCCGCATGCGTGAATCATGCGCACGGGAATATTGCGGGACTTTGCGTAATTGAGCACTTCTTTGCGTGCAGCGTGCGAAACCTTGCTGGTGAACACGATAACCAGATCGGGGGAGCCCATCTGGCTGCTGATCTGGTTCTCCTTGCCGGTGAAAACCTTCAGGTCAACGCCGCGGGACTTGGCTGCGTTGATGTAATCCCTTCTCAGTCTGTCCATGCCGCCTATGAGGGTTGCGCACATTGGTGAGTCCTTTGTGGTTGGTGGGTGATAGGTCTCGGCAAAGGGCCGATGCTTCGTCTTGAAATACTGTTTAATTGAAAATGAATTTCATTGTCAACTAAAAACCTTTCTTTGCTCAATTCGATACTCCTGATAGGAAGCGGATACGTTTGCACGGCGTTCTTTTGCGCCGTCTGCTACGGTGCCTGTTTTGATGAGAACTCGCTTCGTTTTACGGAGAATGATAGATGATGAACGGATTGAGGGCGCGGACCCGGCAGTTGGTCTGTATTGTCTGCTGCCTTGTGTGTTGCGTCGGCGCATTGTGGGCGTTTCCCGGCAGGGGGCAGGCGCATCCGCACGTGTTTGTGGATGCGACCGTGGATTTTGTTTTTGAAGAGAGCGGCCTTGTGGGCATGAAGGTGCACTGGACCTTCGATTCCATGGCCAGCAGCCAGTATCTCACCGACCTTGATATAAACGGCGATGGCAAGCTCACACCTGAGGAATGGGCATCGCAGCGCGATGACATTGCCGTGTTTCTGGCGGAAGAGCGCTTTTTCCTGCACGTGGCCGTGAACGGGAAGTCCGTGTTCATTCCGGCTATCAACGATTTTGTGGCTACGTATGAGAACGGGAAGCTGGAATATTCTTTTTATGCCCCCCTCTCAGTGCAAAACGGCAGCGATGTGATTGTGGCCGTGTTTGATCCTTCCTACTACACCGACTTTCAGATCGCCGAAGAGAGCTTCCGTTTCTCCGGCCGGTCCGAGGGCGTTTCCCATACACTGGACGATGCACCGGAGCTGGCTTTCTATGAAGGTCAGATTATTCCTTTGGCGGCACGGGTCCATTTTTGATCATGATGAAAAACTCTACGATGACTATTCGCATGGCAGCCGTGTGCACCGCGTTGCTGCTGTTTTTGTGTTCGCTGCCTGTGAGCGCCCCCGTTACGGGCGGCGTTTCGTTTCAGCAGGTGGGCATGGTGTCTGTTTCGCTGGCCAACCCCTTTACCAAGGGAGCGCATAGCCGCAGCCCGGAACAGGTTGGGGAACAGGCTGCGGGGCAAGCTTCTGGTCAGGTGCCATATACGGCAGCAGATACGGCAGCAGATACGGCAGCAGAAGGGACTGCCATCACTCCCGGCAACGGAACGCAGGAGGCCGCAGCGCAGGCTCCCGTTATCGTAACGGGCGGAGCAACTCTTCCGCATGCCGAGGCTGGCTTCTGGGCCACGCAGTATACGCGCATGTTGCGGACCGTGACTGTGTTGCAGAAGGAGATGCGCGAGAAGCTTTCCGAACTGGGCAAGGACATTGCTGCCAACCCTGCCGGTGGTTCATTCTGGACATTCATTGGACTTTCCTTCTTCTACGGCGTGGTGCACGCACTGGGCCCGGGGCACGGCAAGGCGGTGGTTTTTTCCTACTTCCTCGGCAAGCGGGGCAGCGTTGCCCGCGGGTTTGCCATGGGGCACCTGCTTTCGTTCGTGCATGCCATGTCTGCCGTGGTGCTCGTGTTTGTTTTGCAGTGGGTGCTCGGCAACAAAGGGTCGCAGGGATTCGATGAGGCTGGCGGGGTGCTGCAGCATGTGAGCTACGGGCTTGTGGCCGTGATCGGCCTGATCATGCTGGTGCATGCGCTGTATGAAACTTTTTCCGGCAGGCAGGCTGCACGCGTATGCTGCGCTGCTGCGCCGCAGGCAGGTTATGGCGGCATTGCCGCTGTGTCCATGCTGGCGGGACTGGTGCCCTGTCCGGGGGCGGCGCTGGTGCTTGCCTTTGCCATGGGGCTCGGGCTGCCGTGGACAGGCTTTTTTGCGGTGCTGGCACTTGCTCTGGGCATGGGGCTGACTACGTCGCTGTTCGGCGTGCTGAGCATTGTTTCGCGCAGTGCTCTGGTGCATGTGGCGGGCAGGGGGCCGAGGTTGCTTACTGCAATGTACAGCTGCCTTGCCATAGGCGGGGCGCTGGGTATTACCCTGCTCGGAACCATGCTGTTTCTCACTGCACGGTGCTGATGAAGAAAGCCGCCTTTTCAGGCGGCTTTTTTAGTAACGGGTGTCGGGCTATGCATCTTCCCATGAGATACACTGCACCGGGCAGGTGTTGATGGCGTCTTCAACGCAATCGGCTTTTGTTTCCGGGTCGATGACTTCCGCATATTCGTTGCCGCTGGACATCCTGAACGCTTCGGGGCAAAGTTCCACACACGATTCGCAGGCAATACATTCATTTGCGTCAAGTACCAGATTCTTGGCCATGAATTCCTCCTGTCAGTTGCGACATGGGATTAAGGGTATGCAGACACAACCCTGACCTTACTGCCTTAGCAATGCTGGCGGCAAGGATTTCTTAGAGACATCGGTTTGAAAGGTGGAGAGCATGGACGCGGGCGGAAAGCAGGCAAAGGAACATCTGGCAAGGGCCAAGGCATATTTTCAGCGGCATGATGTTATGCGCACGCTGGAAGCCGTGGTCAACGCCCTGCAGATTATGCAGAAGGGTATTTCCGGCCCGGACAAGGTGGCTGCGGATTCAGGACTGCGGGAAATGATCGGCCTGCTGAACAGGACCGAGGAGATAAGCACCCGCTTTCCCAAGGGGGTTCCCTTCAAACCCGGCATTGAACGGCAGCTCTATACGCTTTTTAATCAGGTGTTGCAGTCCATTCGCATGGCGCAGGAGCGCGAAAGCTACACGCAGACGCTGGAGCGCAAGCAGAAGCTGGACAGGCTGCTCAACTATGGCCGCAAGTTGCTGGAAGCCGGAAAGGTGCAGGACGCCGAAGGCGCTTTTCAGGAAGCGGTTGAGTGCTACGTGGATGAGCACGCCATGTTCCGCATGATGGGAGAGGCCTGCCTTGCGGTGAAACAGCCGCGCATGGCAGCCAAATACCTCAAGCAGGCCGTGAAGGTCGATAAGGACCGGACGCGGGCAGGGCAGTTGCTCGTGCGTGCGCTGGAAGAGAGCGGCAACATTCCGGCTGCCAGAAAGCTGGAAGCCGAACTGAAGCTTGCCTAGCAATTTGCCGGATAGTTACCGATTGCCTGCCGGCCGTCTGGCAACAGGCTGGTAACAGGCTGGCAACAAACGGACAAAGGGCTGACAACAGCCTCGCAACAGCCTCGCAACGGGCTCGCAACGGGCTCGCAACAGCCTGACAACAGGCTGCCAATTGGCTGATGCTGTCTGACGGCCGCCTGCCAATCATCTTTTGGGCATCTGCCATGCAGCTGCCAACCCCTGACAAATACTCATCAGACAGCCGCCCTGCCAATGCGCGACATAGAGTCAGCGTGTATGGCAGGGGCATCCCGTCTTGCGGTGTGTTCGGGGCATTCAAGCTGGCCGTGCAGGCTGCATGGGCGAACCCATGGAACCGGTCGAGAGCCGGTCAGGACTGATCGAGAATCGGTCGAGAACCGAGCTGGCGGCCTGCAACTACATTTCCAGAAGAGCGGCAACACGGTCGGGGTCCAGCGCATGCTGGGCAAGACCGCCGGAGTCGCCCTGTCCCAGCAGGGACATGGCTGCACCGTATGCCAGATCAACATCATCAGCAGCTTCGGGCGGCAGAGTGCCAGCCTGCATGCCGTGACCGGCTTCCTGCGTGGTTACGCCCTTTTCTTCCAGCTTTCTGCGTGCAACTTCGTTGCCCTTGCGCAGCATGTCTTCAAGCTTTTCAAACGGATCATGACGGGTAAGACCGGATATCTGCATCTCTGACTCCTTGGAAGAGGATTCCTGCATCGCGCCCCGCATCCTGGCTGCGGAACGGAAGGGAAGTTGTTTCCGTATGACCGTAGATTAAGCAAAAAATGGGCGAATTAATGTTTTGTTAATGAATAAGCTGTGTTGTGTGTTTGCAGGGAAAAACATTCCTTTCGGCCTGCATGTGTGCGCCAACGGTGCTGTCTGCATTTGTGCGGCCTTTCGCTGCGGAATCGGTCAAAAAAGGACATATTTGTAAAATTTGTTGTAAGAGGTTATGCATCCTGCTATGGGAAGCCCTGCTTTAGTCATCTGATGTCACGCAGCTATTCAGTCCGGCAGCAATCGGGCCGGTGTGGAGTTCATGAGCAATGGTGCAAGCAATTATACGAAAAATCGATGCAGTTACCGAAGTGATAGGCAAGGCCACCATGGGGCTTGCCTTTTTGCTGGTTGTGCTGGTCATGGCCGATGTGGCCATGCGCTATGTGTTCAGCATCAGCTTTGCCTCGGTGCGCGAGCTTGAATGGCACATCTATTCCCTGCTGTTCCTTTTCGGCGGGGCCTATACGCTGCGCCATGACGGCCACGTGCGCGTGGATGTGGCCTATCAGCATTTCAGCCCCCGGATGCGGGCGTTGGTCAACGTGGTCGGCTGTCTGATCTTTCTGTTCCCCGGCTGCTATCTGGTCATCCGCACCTCTGCCATGTTCACCAAGTTCAGCTGGATGATGGCCGAACAATCGCCGGACCCCGGCGGCTTGCCGTTCCGCTGGTTCCTTAAGGGATGCCTGCCCGTGGCTTTTGGCCTGCTGGCCCTGCAGGGTGTTTCGTTCTTTCTGAAGAATCTGCTTGTCCTGCTCGGCAAGGCAGAGGCGGAGGAGGCATAGCATGGATCAGGCACTCGCGGGCTGGCTCTTTGTCGGCATGACGGTCATGCTCATGCTCGGTTTTCCCGTGGCGTTCACGCTGCTGGGCACATCGCTCATCTTCGGGGTAATCGGCTTCGGCTGGGACTTCTTCAATCTCATGCCCCTGCGTGTTTGGGGCGTGATGAGCAATTTTACCTACACCGCCGTTCCGTTGTTCATCTTCATGGGCATGGCCATGGAGCGTTCCGGCATTGCCACCAAGCTCATCGAATCCATGGGAACCATGCTCGGCCGCGTACGGGGCGGCATGGCCATTTCCGTTGTGCTGGTCGGCGCGCTTCTCGGTGCCTCCACAGGCATTGTGGGCGCAACCGTGGTCACCATGGGGCTGCTCGCACTGCCCACCATGATGCGCTGCGGCTACAAGAATACGCTTTCCACCGGGGTTATCGCGGCATCAGGTACCCTCGGGCAGATCATTCCGCCCTCCATTATCCTGATTCTTCTCGGCGACATCATCGGCGTGCCGGTTGGCGATCTTTTCATCGGCGCGCTGGTTCCCGGCTTCATGCTGGTGGTGTTCTACATCATCTACATCATGATCTATTCCAAGGTATGGCCGGAGAATGTGCCCGCCGTGACCTGCGGCCCCCGGTGCAAGCCCGGTGATCCGGAATATGATGCCTGTTCGGCAGGCGCCGAGGCTCAGAGCCTGCGGGATCTCATGGGAGCATTTCTGCCGCCCCTGTTCCTCATTCTGTCGGTGCTGGGTACCATATTCGCCGGTATAGCCTCTCCCACGGAAGCTGCGGGCGTGGGTGCCTTCGGCGCGCTCATTCTCAGCTACGTGAACGGCAAGTTCAGCTGGCAGATGCTGAAGGAAGTCATGGAATCCACCATGCGGCTCACCAGCATGATCTTCATCATTCTTGTGGGTGCCACTGCGTTCGGTCTTGTTTTCCGGGGCCTTGGCGGTGACCATCTGGTGCGCGACTTTGTGCAGACCCTTCCCTTCGGCAAATGGGGCGTGCTGGCTGTGGTGATGTTCCTCATCTTCCTCATGGGGTTCTTTCTCGACTTCATCGAGATCACCTTCATCCAGATTCCCGTGCTGGCTCCCATCATGATCGAATCGGGGTTCGACCCCACGTGGCTGGCGCTGATATTTGCCCTGAACCTGCAGACATCCTTTCTTACGCCGCCGTTCGGGTTTTCGCTGTTCTACCTGAAGGGGGTGTGTCCGCCACAGGTCTCCACGCTTGATATCTACAAGGGGATCATTCCCTTTGTGGCCATTCAGTTGCTTGTGCTGGGCATTTGCGCGGCGTTCCCCGACCTGCTGCTGTGGTTGCCGCACATGGCTGCGGCGCGATAGTCTTTCAGCGTATTGGTTGATGAAAAAAAGCCCCCGCAACGCGAGTTGCGGGGGCTTTTAAACTGTTGGCAAAGTCATTTTTTTTGGCTCCGCCGGGCAGGAACCTAACGTTCCTGCACCTCGTATAAACGATGCCAATTCGTTTTTGGACCTCAGTTGCGGCTTAACGGGAATGTGGTTTTGCTGAAAACGAATGGTTGTCATTAACCAGAAGCCCCCGCAACATGTGTTGCGGGGGCTTTCATTTTCTTGTTGCGTTGCCGGGCCGGTCAGTAAGCGGCCTTGCAGGGGGTGGGCAGGGTTATTTGCCTGCATCTACCTTCAGCGAATTGGTGAGGTTGCTCAGTTCGCTGGCTTCTTCTGCAAGCTGCCGGATGTCAGCGTCGGATTCCGCAACGCGCTGGGCATTTTCGTTTGCTATGCGGTTGATCTCGTCCACACTGCTGGTGATCTGCTCCGAAGCGGCGGACTGCTGTTCCGCTGCCGTGGCAATGGACTGTACCTGCATTGCTGCTTCCTGCGCCATGGAAACGATTTCAT
>JBKEAK010000135.1:0-13792 GCA_047972125.1 Halodesulfovibrio sp. | reverse complement strand
GGCTGTGCCGCTTATGAACAGTTCGCGGCTGGAGCAGTCCATGATGACCAAATATGTCAACGCGCTTGAGCGTGCCAAGGCCATGGACGCCACGGAAGGGGCCAATGACCCCGATGACACGAACGAGTGGGTGCGCGCCCGGCTCTGGTAACAGGCCGGACGGTGGAGAAAGGCGATGAAGACGATCTGTTCAAACGGAAGGCGGTTCGTGGCGCAGGGCAAATCTGTCCCGCTGCGGGAGGGTGAGTGGGCATGAGTTCTGTCAATATTCTTCAGTCGAGCTTCAACGGGGGCGAGTTGTCTCCGCTGATGGATGCGAGGGTGGACCAGAGTCGCTACGGCAACGGCTGTTCGTTGCTGCGCAACATGTTTGTCCATCCGCATGGACCTGCCAGCCGCAGGCCGGGGCTGCGGTATGCGGGCGGGTGCAAGTTTCATGAACGGCGGGCACGGCTCATTCCGTTCGCCTTCAGCGTTGATCAGTCATACGCTCTGGAATGTGGCCACCTGTACATGCGGGTGTGGAAGGATGGCGGGCAGGTGGTGCGGGATGACGGCACCCCTGTGGAGGTGGCCACGCCGTGGACCGAAGAGGACCTTGAGGGCCTCAAGTTCTGCCAGTCTGCGGATGTGATGTATATTGTTTCTCCGGCGCATGCGCCGCGCAAGATCATGCGGCATGCGCATGACGACTGGCGCGTTGCCGGACTGGTCTTCGGTTCCGGGGTCATCAAACCCGCAGGACTTGCCGGAAAGGCCGTTGGTGCCTCCGGTACACGCGAGTATTCCTATGTGGTGACTGCCGTGAACAAGGATACCGAGGAGGAGAGCCTGCCCACCGAACCGGTGAGGGTGCAGGCCGCTTCTTCGCTGAATGTGGATGACCGCATTGAGCTGAGCTGGGAAGTGCCGGAAGGCAGCTACGAATACCGCATCTACAAATGCTGGAACGATTCCGAGAGTTACGGCTTTGTGGGCAGGGCCTCCAGCGGTTCGTGGGCGGACCGGGGGGCAACGCCTGATTTTGACGAGGGGCCGCCCGAGATACGCAATCCCTTCACGGAAGAGGGCAGTTACCCGTCCGTAGTGCAGTTCTTTCAGCAGCGGCTGTGCTTTGCGGCAAGCAGCCAGAAGCCGCAGACCGTCTGGACAAGCCAGTCCGGCAACTACGAAAACCTGAACGTTTCCACACCGCTGAGGGCTGATGATGCGGTTACCGCCACCATTGCGGCGGACCGGGTCAATGCCATCCGCTGGATGTTGCCGACCAAGGAGCTGCTCATAGGCACGGTGGGTGGGGAATGGATCATGTCCGGCGTGAACGGCGAGCCGCTTTCGCCCATGTCAGTCGCCTTTCAGCGCCAGACCGTGCGCGGTTCTGCGGACATAATGCCCATTGTCATCGGCTCCACCGTGCTGTTTGTGCAGCGTTGCGGCAAGGTTGTGCGCGAGTTCCGCTACAGCCTGGATGTGGATGGTTATGATGCCGGTGACCTGACCGTGCTCTCGGAACACATGACACGTGACAGCATGGTGCGCGAGTGGGCCTATCAGCAGTCTCCGCATTCCATTGTGTGGTGTGTGCTTGAAAACGGGGCTCTGGTGGCCTTCACCTACGAACGCGAGCACAAGGTTGTGGGGTGGCACAGGCATGATACCGACGGCGTGTTCGAATCGGTCTGCACCATCCCCGGTCTTGGGGGCGATGAGCTGTGGTGCATTGTCCGCCGTGAAATTGAAGGCGTTCCGCGCCGGTATGTGGAGCGGCTGGCCTCGTATTTTGCCGGTGGCGGCATGCGCGAGGCCTTCTTCGTGGATAGCGGGCTCACTTATGAAGGGCCAGCGCAGGATGAGCTGGTTGGGCTTGAGCATCTTGAAGGGAAGACGGTTTCCATTGTGGCTGATGGCTGCGTGCATCCCGACAGGGTAGTCACGGGAGGCAGGGTGATGCTGGGCCGTGCGGCATCGCTGGTTCATGTGGGGCTGGGGTTCGTTTCCGACCTGTCACCCATGAAGCCGGAAGTGCCCATGCGGGATGGTACGGCACAGGGGCGCACCAAGCGTATCAGCCGCCTGTGGGTGCGTCTGCACGAATCGTTGGGGCTGAAGGTGGGGCCGGATGCCTCGCGGCTGCGTGAAGTGGTTTTCCGCAAGGGCAGCGATGCGCTGGGGCAGGCCATTCCCCTGTTCACAGGAGACAAGGTGGCCGAATTCGACGCGGGCTATTCGCCGGATGCGGGTATTCTTGTCCGTCAGGACTATCCCCTGCCCATGACCGTTCTTGCGCTTATCGCGCAGCTGGAGGTGGGGGACCGATGAGGCAGGGACGTTTGAAGGATGTGCGCATAGTCGCGGCGGGGCGTGAGCATCTTGCTCCCCTGCGTGGCAAGCTGCGCAGAAGCGACTGCAATGAGGTGCTTGCGGCCACGGGGCTTGTGCCGGACGCGGGGCTTGAACGTTCGTTCACCCTCTCATCCATGGTGTGGGCTGTGCTGCGGGAGGACGAGGTGATTGCCTTGTTCGGAGCAGGGGCAGGGCAAAGGCCGGAAACGGGTAGCCCGTGGATGCTCGGCACCGATGCTCTGAATGATATGGCTCGTGGGTTTGCGGTCCATTCCCTGCGGTATATCGGGCTCATGCGGCATAGGTATCCGTATCTGGAAAATTGGGTGGATGCCCGCAATCTCGCTTCCATACGCTGGTTGCGCCGGTGCGGTTTCACCGTAGAGAAGGCGGCACCGTTCGGCCCGTTCGGGTTGCCGTTTCACAACTTTCATATGGGAGGCGGGCATGTGCACCATAATTAACCTTGCCCTTGCGGCCAGTGCCGTTGTGGGGATGGGCTCCACGCTGATCATGCAGGAAGAGGCCGCTGCCAACCAGCGGCGCATGGCCAACTATCAGGCCGACATGGCAGAGACGCAGGCGCGTCAGGCCCGCTATGAGGCGGATAATGCCAGAAAAATAGCCAGATACGAAGCCGTGAACATGCGCAGGGATTTTCTGCGAGCACAAGGACAACAGCGTTCGCTTCTGGCGGCGGGCGGTGTGAGCATGACGGACGGCAGCGCCATGGATGTGCTGCTGGATAATGCATCCGAAGCAAGGCGGCGTGAGGAGCTCAGGCTCTATCAGGGCGAGATGGATGCGTGGCGGGCGGAGAACCAGTCCCGCAGCCTGCTGGCAGATGCCGGACTGAGCAGGATGCAGGCATCGCAGAGCCGTGTTTCCGGGTGGAGCTATGCCAAGACAGGCACATCATTCATGTCGCAGCAGGTAGGTGCGTATGGCGGTTAGCATACCATTTGGAGCACTGTTGGGCAGTGGATTGTCTGCGGCAGACTCCACGCTGGGGTCCTATCTTACCGCGAGCGAGATGTTCGAGGAAGAGAGGAACAGGAAGCGCGAGCTGGCATTCAAGGCGGATTCCTATCGTAATGACGCCATCATAGCCGAATATGAGGCCGACCATGCGCGGGCCATGGCAAGCATACGCGCCAAGGAGATAGTCAGGGGCTTTCAACGCCAGAACGGTGCCATGCGGGCCGGAATGGCTGTTTCCGGGGTGGTGATCAGCGACGGCAGCGCCGTGGACGCTCTGATGGACCGTGCGGCAGAGGCCGGAAGAGCAAAGGAGCTGGCGGAATACGAAGGAGAGATGCAGGCGTGGAGGCATGAAAACGATGCCGCCAGAGCGCATTCGCAGCGCCGGTTCACCGAGAGTCAGTCGCGCACGACCTTTGCCTCGCGCTACAGGCAGGCCAAGACCGTGTGGACCGAGGCGAACAAGGTGAAGGATGTGTGGTCCAATCTGGCGGACCTGCTCTAAGCCATACAAGAAGCGCCTTTTGCAGGCGGCACAGGAGAAGATGATGGGATTGCATATTCCCGGTTCGGAAACGGCAGGCAACGCAGGGCAGGGCAAGGGAACCATTCTGGAGTCCGGTGTTCACGGGGGTGGTGCGGCCCTGCGGGATGATACAGGAAGGGTGACTGGGGCGCTGCGCCGTGCAGTGGAAGCGGAAGGACGCTTTCGCAGCATTGTGGATGAGGCGCAGCCGGGGCGCATGAAGGAAGCGGCTGCACAGTTCGGCAGGGTGCCGAAATCGGCGCTTTCCGGCAGCACTGATCCGGTGGAACAGGCTGCGGTGGTTGGGCAGCTTGATCTGGGCATGGCGCTGCACGAGGACAGGTTGCGCCTGCGGGCCATGAAGGACAGGGCGCAGGAAATGCAGCAACTGCGCGAAGAGCGCATGGCCGGTATGTTGCGGGATGCAGGCGATGCCGGTGGCATGGCGGGTATGTCCGCTTCGCCGGAACTGCAGCAGCGTGCCTTCGGGCATTTGAGTAACGCGCTGCTTTCCATGGAGCAGACCTACCGGGCTACGGGGCAGGCGCTCGGTGAAGCCAAGGAGGCCACGGACCAGCGTATTCATTCCACACGTTCGGGCATGACCGGGGCGTTTCTGGCGAGAATGGCGCAGGATAATCCCTCGCATGCGCATGCCCTGCTTGAACAGCTGAGTGGAACGCTTGAGGAAAGTGATCTGAAAAAGACCCGATCGGCCGTGAAAAGCGCCGTTGAGAATCATGCCATTTCCATGCTGGAAGAGCGTTTCCGGGGTGACGATGGGGTGGATTATGATGGTGCGCTGGGCGACCTTGCAGGCATGGTAGACATGCCGGAATTTGACGACACAAGCCGTGGCAGTGTGAGGGAACGGCTTGAGGTGAACCGGGCACGCCAGACGTATCAGAAAGGCAAGGATGATGCGGCGCAGCGGACACAGACATTCGAAGCCTTTTACAAGGCCGTGGACGAAGGCGACGTGCAGGCAGCCCAGACTCTGCTCGACAGAGATTCCGTGCTGGATGAAAAGGTCCGCGGGCGCATGCGCGAATCGCTCAAGGTCGACAAGTGGGAGACAAAACCGGATGCCTTGGTCAAGACCGTGGATCTTATAGGAAAAGGCAAGATCAAGGATGCTTATATGATTGTGCCCGACAGGGATATGTCACATGCGGATGCCTCGGCCCTGCGGGATTTGCTGGATAGAAAGGGCACCCGCGCGGATTTGGAAAACAGGATGTTTCACCGCGGGGTGGAAAACGTGCTGGGAAAAATGGAAGGGGCAAAGGCGGAGGACAAGGCGGGGGCCGTGCGTACCCTGTTTGCCGCGCTGAAGGAGTCTCGCGACAAGGGTGAGGATGCTGTTCTGCTGTTCACCCCCGGAAAGAAGGGGAACATCATCGACAGTGTGACAACAGCCTACGGTATGGGCAAGACAACGCCAGAAGACGAGAAGGGGCCTTTGTGGAGCCGTGGGGGACTCGGGCAGCCTGAGGAAATGGTTCCTCCCGGCTTCGATCCTGACGGGATAGGCAGGGGCAAAGCCCGCCCGGGGAACGGAGAGCCGGGAAATGACTGGCCGGACCGCGACAGGCCGGACCGTGATAGGCCGAACCGCAAGAGTCCGAACCGGCTCAAGCCTGATCTGTCTATGCCGGAATATCTGCCGGACACCGGGAGCGGGGGACTCTCGAAGCCTCCCGCAGGGACGGGCGGGTTGAGCATAGGCGGATCATCGTTTGAAAAGCCGGGCGGAATTCTCGAGGCCTCATTTTTGCCAGGCATAATAGGGAATGATTCGCCCCGTATGGTTGAGAAATTGTGACGCGACTGACGGGACTAAGGGCTCCCAGCCAATGTGGACTCCGCGTATAACCCTGCAGGAATCGTGTGTTCCAGATACATTCCCGTCTGAAAAGAGAAGCCCCCGCGACCGGAAGGTTGCGGGGGCTTTGGCATCAGAACTTTTCAAATTCGCTGTCGTCTGTGTCCATATCCAGCCGGAGCTTGGGCTGCCGGTCCTTGGTAATCGATTTGGCGGGTTTTGCAGCCAGTGCCCTTGGGCGTGCAGGTGCTATCTTCGCACGTACTGGGCGTGCCTGTGGCATGCTTTGGCGGGTGTCTCCATCAACCTTGAAGAAGGCGATTGTCTGCTGCAGCTGGATAGCCTGCGCAGAAAGCTCCTCGGAGGTGGATGCCATTTCTTCGGAGGCGGAGGCGTTTTCCTGAATGATCTGCTCAAGCTGCGAGATGGCCTTGTTCACCTGCTGTGCGCCGTTGGCCTGCTCGCCGGTTCCGGCTGCAATCTCCTGCACCAGCTCGGCGGTGCGCTGTATTTCGGGCACCAGAGCGGTCAGCATGGCACCGGCCTTTTCGGCTATGCCCACACTCTTTGAAGACAGCTCGCTGATCTCTGCTGCGGCATTGCCGGAGCGTTCGGCCAGTTTGCGCACTTCGGCAGCCACCACGGCAAATCCCTTGCCGTGCTCGCCCGCGCGGGCAGCTTCAATGGCGGCGTTGAGAGCAAGCAGGTTGGTCTGACGGGCAATTTCTTCAATGATGGTAATCTTTTCCGCAATATTCTTCATGGCGGAAACCGTCTGCCCGACAGCAGAGCCGCTTTCGGATGCGCTGGCGGCAGCCGCGCGGGAAATGCGCTCTGTTTCGTTGGCGTTTGCGGCATTCTGCGAGATGTTTGCCGTCATCTGTTCCATGGAGGCGGAAATCTCTTCAATGGACGCCGCCTGCTCGGTTGCCCCCTGCGAGAGGGTCTGCGAGGTACCGGAAAGCTCTTCGCTGCCTGCGGCAACATTCTCGGCACCGCCTTCAATGGACCCTGCAACTTCCTGCAGCTTCTGCACCATGCTGCGCAGCGAGGCTGCAAGCAGGCCTATTTCGTCCTTCTGGTCCACATCAAGCTTGGCGGTCAGGTCGCCGGTGGCGACCACTTCGGCAAAGTCCACACCCTTTTTCAGCGGGCCGATGATACCGCGCGCAATGATGAACGCGAGGAACAGGCCGATGACAATGGCGACGGAGCTGCCAATGAGTACGACCCTGCGCGTTGCTTCTGCTGCAAGCAGCATGGCCTCGTCGGTCATGATGTTTTCTGAGGTGACAACGCGCACCTTGTTCAGCAGTTCCTGCGTCTGTTCAAGGGCGGGCATGGTTTCGGAGACGAATATCCGCTTGGCTTCGTTCACCCCGTCGGCGCGGCTGATGTACTCGTTGATCACGGTATCAAGCGCATTCAGGGTTTCGTGGGCAAAGGGCTCGGTTTCGGTGTGGTAGTAGTGGGTGGCTTCGGCCCGCTGGCCTGCGCGCAGCATGCCATCCAGCTTTACACCGCTCTGGTGCAGGTGCTCGTGCGGAGCGAAAATGGGAGTAACAAGGGCAGCAAACTGGGCATCGCTGTCTATGCGGTCCTTCACTTCCTTCGAATACAGCCACTTGCCCAGTCCGCATTTGGTGTGGTCCAACTGCACGGCAAGCTGCGTGACCTTGGCGTCGGTAATGGCATTGAGGACGGAGTTCATCCATGAGAGGTGATCCATCTTCTTTGCCTGCACGAAGTTCAGAAGGGCACCGTCGGCGGGGCGATAGGCTTCCTTGATTCTGACGGCGGATTCGTGGAGATGCTTGTGGGGAGCTTCAATGTCCTTGAGTATCGGTGTAAGTGCCGGAACAAGTTGCTCTGCATCCTTGCGTCCCTGCCCGTAAAGCCACTTGCCGAAACCGCACTGGGTCGGATCAGTCTGCACATTGAGAGTGTGCACTGTATCATCCGAAAGCAGTAGCTGTACTTTTTCTGCCCACTTCAGATGATCCACTGTTTTTTGTGTTACATCTGCCTTTAGTTCGTTTCCATGTATAACTTCTTCTGAGTTGTGCACAATGGTTCCTATTCCTGTTACCGACCAGAGTGATACTCCGAGCAGTAAAAGAAGGATTGAGCCAAACCCGATACAGAATTTTCCTTTAAGGCTGATGTTCTTCCAGTTCACACTAAGCTCCTTGCCCAACTGTTGGTATATGTCTCTCTATATTGTGCATGCGAGAGACTTCAGCTTCAGATTCAAGATACAGTAAAATAGAGGCGCAATAAAGAACAGGGCAAATATTATAATGAAAAAGCGCCGTGCTGGGCACGGCGCTTCAAGATTTCCTGCAGTGTATTTCTACTTGGTGGTCAGCAGGCGGGTGTAGCTCTCAATCACACTCTTCAGAATGTCATCCGAAGAGTCGATGAAGCCGAAGTGAACGGCCCTTACGAGGCCCACCATGGTGCTCATCAGCATGTCGGCGAAATCCTGCGCGGAGATGTCGTCGCGGATGATTCCTTCCTGCTTGCCCTCTTCAATGGATTCCTTCAGGTAGTTGGTAACGTAGGAGTAGATCTCCTTGATCTGAAGGAAGACATCGTCGTGGCGCTGGCCGTAACGGGTGGGAGCATCGCGGAAGATAAGGCTGAATTCCATGTTGTTCTTCTTAACGAACACGTAGAAGGACTTGATCACGGACTCCAGCTTCTCACGGGCGTTTTCCGGGCCACGGACTTCAAGGTATTTTTCGATATCGCTGATCAGCTGGGTCTTCACGTTGTTGATAAGCGTGAAGAAGATATCGTCCTTGGTCTGGAAGTGGCGGAAGATGGTACCTTCGGCAACGCCTGCTTCCTTGGCCAGAAGGCTGGTGGGGGTGTTGTTGAATCCGCGCTCGGCAAAGAGGCGAGCGGCAGTGTCCAGTATTACGTCGCGTTTCATGTTCTATCCCTTATATGTCTTGCCCGTCTTCACAGTGAGACGGGCTGATGGAGTGTAATATTAGTATTGTTCAATAGTGTGCTAGTTATAGCAAGTAGCAGCGGACTATTAAATATAAGTGTTCACTCACGCAATCTGAATACTCGTATGCAGCGGCCTTGTCAACCGCAAGGTCGTCCAAAAGCGGGGGTAAAACTCTTTTTTGATGAAGCGTTTTACCCTGATAGGTGCGGCACTGCCGGAGGGGGATCAGGATGGCCGCAGCGCCTTTGCTGCAGCCGGATTATCGCGTGGTTCGGTCGTCTGAGGCGGTCATGGCCTTATGCATACGGTAGATGTCCGTCAGCGCGCGGTTGTTGCGCTGGGCCATGTTCTCAAGTTCGGGCAGCAGATTCAGGATCGCATCCAGATCATCGGCCTGAGCCGCCCGTTCCACACAGCGGGCCATGCGCTCAAGGACCCGCAGGCCGAAGCTGGACGCTGTGCCCGCAAGGCGTCCTGCGGCTTCCTGCACACCGAAGGGGCTGCCCTTGCGCACGCTTCTGTGTGCGTCGGCAAGAGCTTCGTCGATATTTTCCAGCAGGCCGGGAACAAGGGGCAAAAGGCTGGTGTCCAGCGTGGGCATGTCTGAATCGGCAGCGGGCGCTGAGTGAACCAGCGGTTTTGCCTGCTCTGACGTATGCAGGGGGGGCTGGGCTGGTGTTTGGGCCGTCGGCCTGACCGCAGCCTGAGGCTCCTTCACTGTTTCCTGTACAGGCTTCCGGTTCTCCGGCTGGGCTTCTGGCGCAGCCGGAGCGTCAACAGATAGTCTTGTGCTGTTTTGTCCATCGGTATGCACAGGAGCAGTTACAGCCGTCTTTTCCTGACTTCCTGCACCATCTTTCCAATGTTCGGGAACGGTAAGGTCCCCAGCGTTCTGTTCTGTCCTTTCTGTCTGTCCTGACCGTTCTGTCTGGCCTGTCGGGCCTGTCAGCTTGGTCAGGCCAGATTTGGCCGCCTGTCCGGTTGCAGCGCCCGATTTCCTGATTGCTGCTTCAACAGCAGTTTCGCCAGATATTGCACCAGACATTGCACCAGACATTGCACCAGACATTACAGCTGTCTTTGTGACTGTCGCCGCGGCGGGCTTGTCCGCAGCCATGTTTATGGTGCTTGCGGGGCGGGCCGTGGATGCCGGTTGTATCTGCGCGGGCTCTTCAAAGGCAAAGTCTTCTTCCGCACCTTCCTGCGCAGGAGCCAGCCGGGTTACTACCTCAAGCAGGCGCATGCGAGAGAGCGGTTTGAGCAGGGTTGCCGTGGAGCCGGCTTCCAGCATGCGGGCGCTTTCTTCGGGGCGCGAGGCCAGCGCCAGAATGGGGGCAGCACTCAGACCCAGCTCTGTTTCAAGAGCGCGAATGGCTTGCACTGCCTGCGATCCGCCAAGTCCGGGCATGTCTGCATCTATGAGCACCATGCCAAAGGGCTGTTTTCTGTAGCGTGCCACGGCTTCTTCGCCGGTTCTGGCTTCCTCCAGCTGGTAGGGCAGGCCTTCAAGGAAGAAGCGCACCAGCTGTCTGTTGCTGGCCACGTCATCTGCCACGAGTATGCGGTTGGCCTGTGGCTTGGGGGGCTTGCTGAACGGCGAATAGGAATCGAAATCGTCAACCCGGGCAGTGGTGGCAGCAATCTGCACGTCCCCCGGCAAGGGATGCAGATGCACGGAAAAACTCACTTCCGTTCCGTTGTTGGGGCTGGACTGCAGGCATATGACACCACCCATCAGGGATATCAGATCGCGCGCAATGGTCAGCCCGAGACCGGAACCGCCGTATCTTCCGGTTCCGGATTCCGGGCTCAGGCAAAATTCTTCGAACACGTCGTACTGGTTCTGCAAGGGAATGCTGATGCCGTTATCTTTGATGGTGAAGAGCAGGTGTCCGGCATTGGTGCTTTCCGGAATGCGGTGCACCTTGAAGCTGACAGTGCCCCTGTCGGTGAAGCGTACGGCATTGCCCAGCAGGTTCAGCAGCACCTGCAGCAGTCGGTCTGCATCTCCGCTGTATTTCACGTGCAGGTGCGGTTCCATGTACCATGAAAGGTTCAGGCCCTTCTGCTCGGCCATGGGCTGTATGATGTCGTGTGCTTCAACAAGAATATGCTGCAGGTCAAAGGGCTTCTGCCTGAGGTGCATGCGGCCTTTGCTTATGCGGTTGGCATCGAGCAGGTCGCTGACAAGCGTGGAAAGATTGCCCGCAGCCGCCTGTACGGTGCGTACCTTCTTCAGGGCATCGGCGTCGAGAGGGGCAAGCGTCAGGGCCTCGGCTGCATTGCAGATGGCGTGCAGCGGCGTGCGCAGGTCGTGGCTGACTCTGGCTACAAGCTGCTGGCCCGGTTTTGTGTCAGCGGGAGTTTGGTTATCATCGTCAGCAACTGAAAGCACTTCCGAAGGCCGCGTAAGGGGCAGGGCCACAAGCGGTGTCAGAACAAGCAGGCCGAGCGCTGCACCGGCAAAGGGAATCACCGCAGCAAGGCGGGCCACCTCTGGTGAAGAAAGGGGAACATAGGCCGCAAGCGCACCGGCAGCAGTGAGCAGGCAGGCCAGCATGTAGCGCTTTGCTCCGGGCAGCTTTGCGCGGCTGCACTGGAATGCGGGAATGGCCATCAGCAGGGCCAGCGCGGGCCAGAGCGGCAGAAGGCGCACAAGGCTGCTGCAACCGGGAATGAGCGGTGCCACGGCAAGAACGGCGCCGAAAACGGAAAGTCCTCTCAGGGTTGCATCGGTTGATGGTGCCTTGTCCCACGTGTTGAGCACGTGTCTGCCCACATGGGGCAGGAGCACCAGCGCAAGGCCGGGAGTAAGAATGGCCCATGCCGCAGAGAAGGGCAGGCCGCCGGCAGGTGCCGGGGGCGGGCCGCTGAGGTTGTGCAGCAGTATGAGCGCACCGTAGAGTCCGAGCCAGAACCGGCTTTCGCCACGGCCCATGGCACACAACAGAAAATTGAGCAGCACAAGCCCGGCCACGAGACCGGCAATGGCTATTTCATAAGAAGGTGTGCCTGTGATGGGAGTGTTGGCCTTGCGCAGTTCAAGCGAGGGATGAAACCACAGTCCGGTAGGTCCGGCAATGCGCACATAGCAGGTCACAGTGCCGTCCGGGGGGACTGGCAGAGGAAAACGTGCGGTTCCGGTCGCTTCCAGCGCTTCCCACCCTGTAGGCCACGGTGATTTGTCATCGGCATACTGGGGAACAAAAAGCTGCACGCCGCCGGGCTGTGCAGAGCCCAGATCAAGCACGGGATAGAGCAGCTGTTCGTGCAGCCTGCCTGTCTTGTCGGCTTCCAGTGTCAGGCGCAGCCAGCAGGCGGCAACGCCGCCGGAAACCTTGCGGAAGGCCAGCGGGGTGAACTTTTGTATGTAGGAGGCAGAGGCAACCTGATCGATGGTGAGCTTGCCGTATGGGTCTTCAAGGGCGTCCATGTGCGGCTTGAGAGGCAGCGAGCTCATTACCACGGCCAAGGGCACAGCCGGAGAGCTGGCGGCAAGAGCCGGACAGCAGAAGACCATGCTGAGCAGAATGGTGATGACAATACGAAAGAGCTGGCGGGCCGCTACTGATGCAATCATGAATTCCTCAATACAGGTCACGCGGAGATTTATACGGTTTTATGGGGAACTGGAGATTTTGTCCATCCACCGGAGCGGAACAGGCGGAAATTGCGGGGAATTGCCGCCCCGCACACAGGTATGGTGCGGGGCGGCAGGGGGCATTTAATTGGTGTGCTGCTTGATCAGCTCAGTGATGGGCATGCCGTTGGGAGCCTTGGCATTGGGATTGATGGCCAGCAGCTCCTTCCATGCGGCGAGGGCGGCTTCCTTCTGATTCAGGTCGTGCATGAGCACGATGCCTTTGTTGAAGCGCGACTGCTCGTGTTTGGGGTTCAGGCCGCGGGCTATATCAAACTGTTCCAGCGCTTTCTGGGGTTCGCCTGCACGGCGGTACATGACGCCAAGGTCGGTGTGCACATCTGCGTTGCCGGGGGCGAGTTCAAGCGCCTTGGTGTAGGCGTTGATCGCAGCCTTGGGCTTGTCGCTGTCAAAATAGGCGTGGCCAAGGTGTATCCATGCGTCCGCATTGGCAGGATCATCGCGGGTGATTTTCTCGTACTTGAGTATCTGCGCGGCAAGGTTGGGGTCTATCTGGTCCTGCTGCGCTTGCGGAGCCTGTGGTGCCTGTTGTGCGGGGGCCTGCTGAGCCTGCGTTACATGAATGGGGGCAGGGGAATATATGGTAGTAAGCAGGTTGCCCATGTACAGGCCGAGGGTCAGTGCAATGCCCACGGATACGTAAAGCGTGCCCTTGGAGACGTAGCGTCCTTCCTGAACCTGACGCGCGATTTCCTGAAGTTCCTGTTTGCTGTGCGACATGTGTATCCTCTGGGTGGTATGAGGTTGTATTCTATGGACTCGTACGAGAAGCGCTTCGCGCGGTGATGCTGCGCGGAACAGGGGCCGAGGTCCCGATCATCAGCGCCATGTATATGATAAGAGGCGTATGAAGACAAACGAGAAGGTGGCAGAACAATTATATTCAGTAAATACAGATGATTGATTGTTGATTGGAAGGAAAAACCAAAAACCTTGTTGACGGCCGCCCCAGTTTTGCTTAAACCCTCCTTCCCTGCACCGGCAGGGACTGTTCTTTCACAGCACGAGTTCTTCTATATCCCTTACATATAAGGGGATCGATCCTAAGGGTCGGTTCCGGACAGGCAGAGCGGGTCGCCGAAAAAAAAAGTTTGAAAAACAGCTTGACGGTGAACGCGAAGCTCTGTAGAAGCTGCCTCTCGCTTCGGCGAGAAGTTCTTTCACAAACGCAAGGGCGTCACATCCGGGTTTCACCCGACCGCATGTCGGCATTCTGAGAATGCTGCATGAAGCCGCAAGGTTCAGGTCGCAGGCTGAAACGACTTCAAAAAAAAAGTTGAAAAAGATGTTGACGGGGCGACGAGGAAGTGACATAAGCACCCCTCGCCGCTACGGAAAAACGCCGTGCGGAACTTGAGGTTCTTTGACAATTAAATAGCGAGTTGGACAGAAAGATATCAGCTAGCGTGATTAAGGGAATTAGCCCCCTTGATCATGAAGACACAGATTTGAACTGGAGAGTTTGATTCTGGCTCAGATTGAACGCTGGCGGCG
>JBKEAK010000134.1:0-28494 GCA_047972125.1 Halodesulfovibrio sp. | reverse complement strand
TCAGCAGCCGCTACCAGTCGGACAACACGCTCGACCTTGGCGACGCGCTGGTCATGCCCGGTCTCGTCAATGCACATACCCATGCGGCAATGACCCTGCTCAGGGGCGTTGCGGATGACCTGCCCCTGATGGAATGGCTCACCAAGCACATCTTCCCCGTGGAACAGCACCTGAACAGGGAATTCGTCGAACTCGGCGCCCTGCTTGCCTGCGCGGAAATGACTCGGCTCGGCACCACCTCTTTCTGCGACATGTATCTTCTCGAAGATGCCACCTATTCCGCCGTGGACAAGGCAGGACTGCGCATCCTTGGCGGTGAGGGCATATTCATGTTCCCCTCACCCGCCTACCCGAACACCGAACGCGGATTCGAGATCGTGAAGGAACTGCATGCGAAGTGGAAAGATCACCCGCGCATTTCCCAGTCCGTCATGCCCCATGCGGTCTACACCACCACGCCGGAAATCCTCACCCGCTGTCGCGAGCTTGCCGAAGAACTTGATATACCCATCAATATCCATCTCGGCGAAACCCCGACAGAAACAGAACAATGCCTCAAGGCATTCGGCAAGCGCCCCGTGCCCTACGCCCACGACCTCGGACTTCTTTCCCCCCGCACCACCATCGCGCACGCAGTAGACCTGATAGAAGCCGAAATAGACCTGCTGGCAGAAACCGGCACCGTTGTTGCCCACAATCCCGAAAGCAATATGAAGCTTGCCTCCGGCATTGCAAATGTTCCCTACATGCTTGAGAAAGGAGTGAGGGTCAGCCTGGGCACGGACGGGGCTGCTTCCAACAATGCCCTGAACATGTTCACGGAAATGACCTCCTGCGCGCTGCTGCATAAGGTGCGCTGCATGGACCCCACATGTGCGCCCGCACAGTCCGTTCTGGACATGGCCACCCTCGGCGGCGCAGCCGCCATGCACAGGCAGGACATAGGCAGCATAGCGCCGGGCATGAAGGCGGACATCATAGCACTTGACCTGAACGCCCCCAACCTGCTCCCCCTGCACAACCCTGTTTCCCATGCGGTATATGCCGCCACGGGAGCAGAGGTGCGCATGACCATGGTGTCAGGCGAAGTATTATATAATGATGGTAAATACCATAAGATAGACTACCCCGCCCTTGTCTCGGAAATTCGTTCCCTTCGCGACTGGGTACGCAGCAAGCTGGTCTGATTCAGACCTCCGGGGCGGCGAACGCAGACTCGAATAATTCCGTGTGCACGGCTCCAAAATGCACACCGGACTCGACAAGTTGGTGCCTTTTTGTATAAAATCTAGAGATTCGATCACAAGAGAACACATTTGTGTTGACTTTTGCCGGGATCTATATAATTGAACCCTGCTTTCAAGAACAATATTCGCGCGCAGCCCGCGCGATCCAGGAGGACAATACAATGAGTGCAGTATTTGAAGGTGCAGTCATGACCGCAGAGGGGATGCTCTACAACGGCGTCGTCTGCCAGCCCGTAGTTGAGAAGTGCGAGGGCTGCGAACGTAGCAAGCAGTTTGAAGGCCAGAACTTCTGCGGCAGCTATGCTCAGCCCCAGGCCAAGTGGTCCCTCGGCGTTTGCAACTTCGCCACCCACGTAAAGGCCAGCGTTGACAAGACCGGCAAGGTCAAGATCAACCCCCTCAAGGCTTCCAAGCGCGCTGCCAAGGGCCGTTAGGCTCTTCTGTTACAGCCGACAAACGGGAAGGTGCGCTTCGGCAGCCTTCCCGTTTTTTCTTTCCTCTTCGATCATCGGCCGAACGATCTTCGGGCAGTGGAGCCGCCTGTTCACGGCGCACGGCACATGTTCACAGCCGTGCAGAATGGTATGGAAAGCCTCCTGTGCCCGCCAACCATCATCACCGGAGCATAGCCATGCTGGAACAACTCTACGCTTTTCTCGACAACCAGCGCGATCTCGTCATCGAATTGCAGACGCAAATGACGGCCCGCCCTGCCCTCTGCCCTTCTGCAGGCGGCATCGGGGAAATTGAAAAGGCCGAATATCTCAAGGGTTGGCTCGCGAGCAACGGCATCGCTGATGTTGAAGAAGTTCGCGCCCCCGACAATCGCGTCCCCTGTGGCTACCGTCCCACCCTCATTGCCCGCATTCCCGGCAAAACTTCCAGAACCGTATGGCTGCTTGCCCACACCGACGTTGTGCCCACCGGCGATCTGGCCCTGTGGACCAATGACCCGTGGCAGGTGCAGGTAGACGGCGACGTTCTGTGCGGCCGTGGCGTGGAAGACAACCAGCAGGGCATTGTCTCTTCTCTGCTTACCGCCAAGAGCCTTGTGGCGCAGGGCGTTACTCCCGATTTCACTCTTGGCCTCATTCTTGTGGCCGATGAAGAAACCGGCAGCAAGTACGGCCTTGACTACCTCATGCAGACCAAGCCCGAACTCTTTGCCAAGGACGACCTGATTGTGGTGCCCGACGTGGGCAATGCAGACGGCTCCATGATCGAAGTGGCTGAAAAGTCCATTCTCTGGCTCAAGGTAACCGTGCGCGGCAAGCAGTGCCATGCTTCGCGCCCCGCCCTCGGCATCAACTCGCTGGAAGCCGCAGCCGAGATGATTCTCAAGGTGCGCAGCCTGCACGACACCTTCCCCCGCGTGGACGAACTGTTCGAGCCCAATATTTCCACCTTCACGCCCACCAAGAAAGAACTGAACGTCGAGAACGTGAACACGGTTCCCGGTCTTGATGTCTTCTACATCGACTGCCGCGTGCTGCCCGGTTACGACCTCGCAGACGTACGCGCCGCCATCCGCAAGCTGGCTGACGAAGTGGAAGCCTCCAGAGGCGTTTCCATCAGCCTTGAGGATGTTCAGGCCAACCAGTCCACTGATGCCACTCCGGCAGACTGCGACGTGGTCAAGCGCCTTGCCGTGGCCATCCGCGACGTCTACAATGTGGAAGCGCGCCCCATGGGCATCGGCGGCGGCACCGTTGCAGCGCACATGCGTGTTCACGGCCTTGAAGTGGCCTGCTGGAGCACCCTGAGCGGCAATGCCCACCAGCCTGATGAAAAATCGTTCATCTCCATCAACATCAATGATGCCAAGGTGATGACCCGCCTGCTTTTCGACAAGTAGGCCAGTAACATTCACGACTATCGGCTCCGGGGCGTTCTGCGCTCCGGAGCACCCCTAACGCCCATGCTGAAGTCCCTGCCCCCGGAAGTTTTCGACGTCATCGTCGTAGGTGCCGGCCATGCCGGATGCGAAGCCGCCATGGCGGCAAGCAACCTTGGCCTGAACACCATGCTCATGACCATTAACGCCGATCATATCGGTGCACTTTCCTGCAACCCTGCCATCGGTGGGCTTGCCAAAGGACACATGGTCCGGGAAATTGACGCACTGGGCGGCATGATGGGCCTGTGGGCCGATCAGGCAGGCATTCAGTTCCGCACGCTGAACACCAGCAAGGGCCCTGCAGTGCACGCCACCCGCGCTCAGATTGATCGCGACGAATACATGCGCGTGGTCAAGCGCGACATATATGCACAGCAAACACTGTGGGTATGGCAGGATACCGCAGAGGAGATTCTGGTGGAAGAAGGCCGCTGCGCCGGTGTGCGCACCCGGCTTCAGCAGACCTTCCGCGCCCGAACTGTCATTATCACCGCCGGCACCTTCATGCGCGGGCTCATTCATGTGGGGCTCACCAATTTTTCCGGCGGTCGCCTTGGCGACCCTGCGGCCATGAATCTTTCCAAATCCCTTGAATCCGTGGGCCTCACCCTCGGAAGACTCAAGACCGGCACCACTCCGCGTCTGCTGAAGAGCAGCATCGACTTTTCCGTCATGGAAGAACAGTCAGGCGATACCCCGCCCCCACTCTTCAGCTTCCGCTCCACGGAAGCGAAGATGCCGCAGTTGCCCTGCCACGTTACCTGGACCAACGAAGAGACGCATGCGGCCATCCGCTCCGGCTTCGACCGTTCGCCCATGTTCACGGGCGTGATTGAAGGCACGGGCGCACGCTACTGCCCTTCCATCGAAGACAAGGTGGCGCGTTTTCCCGAAAAGGGACGGCACCAGATATTTGTCGAGCCGGAAGGGGCAAACAGCCCAGAGTGCTACCCCAACGGCATTCCCACCAGTCTGCCGCTGGACGTGCAAAAGGCCATGATCGCCTCCATTCCCGGCCTGGAGAAGGCGCAGATCGTTCGCCCCGGCTATGCCATTGAATACGATTATGCCAACCCGACCCAACTACACGCCACACTGGAGACCAAATGCCTGCCCGGACTCTATCTGGCCGGACAAGTGAACGGCACTTCCGGTTATGAAGAAGCGGCAGCCCAGGGCCTCTGGGCAGCGCTCAACGCCTTTTGCACCCTGACGGGCAGGGAGCCCTTTGTTCCCGGCCGCGATCAGGCTTACATGGCTGTGCTTGTAGACGACCTTGTCACCAAGGGAACCAAGGAACCGTACCGCATGTTCACGTCCCGCGCCGAACACCGCCTGCTGCTGCGCGAAAGCAATGCCGATAGACGCCTCACCGCCATTGGCCGTGAGCTCGGACTTGTGAAGAATGAACAGTGGGCACAGTACTCAGCCAAGCACGAGGCTCTGGATACCCTGCTTGCGGAACTGGAAGAACGCCGCATACGCCCCGATGCCGAAACTCGGGCCATTCTCGAAGGCATGAACGAGGCATCTCCCAGCAAGGCCATAACGCTTGGAGACCTGCTGCGCAGACCGGCCCTGCGCATAGCCGATCTGGTTCCCTTCTGGCCTGAGATAACGAGCTTTCCCGAAGATTCTCTGCGCGAAGCGGAAACCATAACCAAATATGCCGGTTACCTGCGTCGTCAGGAGGAACTGGTGGAACGTTTTGCCCGCTCCGAACATACCGTGCTGCCTGAAGACATGGCGTATGGCGATGTTGCCGGTCTTACGCGTGAAGCCGTGGAAAAGCTGAGCAGCATCCGCCCCCGCACCTTGGGACAGGCATCCCGCATATCCGGCATAACCCCGGCCGCAGTTGCCTGCCTTGAGATCCACCTCAAAAAGCTGGAACGTCGCGCCTGATCCATCCCGTTTCCCGAACGGCGCATAGCGTATCATGCGCCTTGGCTACAGGCTTTACAGTTGCATATGGACCTGTTCTTGCAATATAAATTGCATCTGAATGCAAATTTTCCCCCGTATGGCCCTGCCATGCGACAATGAAATTTTGCAACAGAAAAGACAGGCTGCCCGCAACGGCCCAACAGACGCCGCACCTGTCCGTTAACAGACTGATAATATGCAATAAAGAACAATGCCGGGGGTGTTATCTCATCCCCCTCCGGTCTTGCTCCGGCTCCGCAACGCTCCTGCTGTAATTCGGCAGGCAGCCCGGAAGCGAGTGACGGGCAGTTGACTGTAGCGGCATTTTTTTCTTTAACTGTAACGGATAGCTGGCCCTCTAGCGGGCCGGTTGCGGTACACGGAAAACCAAGCAGCCTGTTTGCCCGTCCGAAAAGGCGGGAACAACCGGAAAAAACACATAACCATCCGGATAAAGAAAAAGACCGTGCGATTTCCCATGATCACCGCAGTGGACAAGACCACAGACTATTTCTCTGAAATCAGTCGCAGCTTCACTGACACCTCTGCCCGCGAAATGGTTTCCATGCAGGTCATCATGATCCTGCTGGGGGTCGTTGCCGTGCTGGTCGCCATCATTATCATCATGTGGCTGCGTTCCAAACGTTCCGCAGTATATGTGCCCCACGGCTGGGTGCTTGATCCGCAGTCCATACGCACCGATCTGAAAAACGCCATGGACCAGCGCAGCAAGATGGAACTTCAGTTCCATTCCGAGGCTGACAGACGCCGCTCCACCTTCTGCATTCTGTATGAAATAGGCACGGAATCCGTAACCATGGAATGCTCGTCCCTCAAGAATATCAGTCGCAACTGGCTGGGAAAGACAGTGGATTGCTACTTCCGCATGCAGGATGACAAGCGCTCTCCCCAGCACTATATGTTCACTGCATCCATTGTCGGCATTCGCCCCGTGGGGAACGAGATATGCCACCTCAACCTTTCCATTCCCGACAAGCTGGAGATGAAGCAGAAGCGTGCTGCCCTGCGCGTTGACCCGCCCGAGCAATACATCATGGGCATTGCCCTGTGGCCGGAAAAGCTGCTCGCTGACGCCAAGCACGACATGAATTTCAAGAACTGGGGCAAACCCGTTCTCAGCTTCATTCCCGGCAAGCGGGCGCAGGTGCGTCTGGTCAACATTTCGGCTGGCGGTGTAAAGCTGCACATCAAGCGGCAGGATGCGAAAGACTGCGGCCTCTCGTTCAACATAGGCGACAGGCTCTTCGTTCTGCTGGACCTGTGGGAGCCGGAAACCGGCACAAGAACCCGCTACTGGCTGCTGTGCCGCCTGCAGATGCCGTTTGTGGACTTTGAAACCCGCGATGTGGATCTTGGCCTGCAGTTCATGCAGCGGGCCGAAACCGTGGAGAACACCCACGGCGAGCTTTACTGGCTGCCCCCGTTGCGCGGCAACGAAGTGGATGAAATAGGCAACTGGGCCATGCGCCGCCATCTGGAATTGTATCGGGAAAAAGGGCTTGAATAGAAATTGCGCTTTCCCGTTTCTTTGCGCTTGCGTCATGCGTGCGTGACAGATATTGTCCCACAATTCAAAAGGACAAACACTGGCCTTTAACCAATAAACCTCAACAAGGAGATACGTTTTGGACGGAGGTTCGGACAGTCGACTCTGGTCGCTGATCAGTAACATTTTTAACAACAAGTCCGGAGACAGTGTGGAGAAGGCTATTCTCGAAGCCCGCGAAGAAGGCGAGCTTGAGGCGGCCGAAGGTTCCATGCTCCTGAACGTGCTGAGCCTTGACGAGACTCAGGTGGACGAGATCATGGTGCCGAGAACGGATATCCATTGCATCGAACTGATCGCTTCCATCAACGATGTCGTCAATCTCATAATCGAATCCGGACATTCGCGTATTCCCATCTACGAAGGAAACCGCGACAACATCGTCGGCGTGGCCTACGCCAAGGACGTACTGCGTTATCTGTACGATCCTGCCCTGCACAAGACTCCCCTCAAGAACATAATGCGCAAGCCTTTCTTCGTGCCCGAAACGAAGATGGTGAGCGACCTGCTGCAGGAATTCAGGGCCCGCAAACTCCATTTCGCCATTGCCGTAGATGAATACGGCGGCACTTCGGGCGTTGTCACCATCGAGGATATTCTTGAAATTATCGTGGGCGACATCGATGACGAGTACGATCTTCCCAAGGAAGAGGACATCAGAAAGCTTGAGGACGAGAGCTACATGCTCTCCGGCAGAGCCCTGCTGGAAGAACTTGAACCCTTGCTGAACATCCGCCTTGCCTCCGAGCAGGTGGAAACCATCGGCGGCTACCTCAGCGAATTGGCAGGCCATGTTCCGCAGGCAGGCGAAACCTTCATGCTTGAAGGCTACCGCTTCTCCATCAAGTCAGCCAACGCCAAGATGATCCAGACAATTCTCGTCGAAAGACATGAATAATCACGGGCCCGCACCTGCGGGCCCTTTTTTCTTGTTCATGCTACCCATCTTTATCCCTTGACCTTTTTCCGAAAACCCATTTTCCTCAGCGCACCATGCAAGCACTACTCATCCTTCTCGCCGCCTCAGGCCTTTTCTTCGGAATGGCGAACCAACTGGCACAACTGCCCCCGCTGGTTCTGATTTTTCCTGCCATCCTCTATTACATGGCAACCGGAGAAACCCGCGCCGCCAGCGTATTCAGACGTGCGCTTCTGGCAGGCATTCTGGGATACACGGCATGCATATACTGGGTGGCCGTGCCGCTTGAAGAACAGGCAGGAATGCACTGGTCTCTGGCCATGCCTGCCCCGGCACTTCTTGCGACCTATCTGGCGCTGTATGCGGCCCTGTTTGCCCTCGGTGTGCGGCTCATGCGCGACAGGCTCACCCCCATGTTGCGGGGGCTGTTCGCCGGTCTGCTCTGGGCATCTCTCGAATTGCTCAGGGGTACTCTGTTCACCGGGTTCCCGTGGGCCATTCTTGCCTCGGCGTTTGCCCCGTGGCCCGTGGTGCTGCAGCCCCTCTCGCTCATGGGCAGCTACGCTTATTCCGGCGTCATGGTGCTTGTAACATGTCAGTGCATCGAGGCTGCGAGAACCCGCAAAGCCGCTCCGCTGGCTGCCGGTGCCACCGCTTTGGCCCTGTGCACCGCCTGGTCTCTGTTTGCATGGAGCACGCCCATACCAACCACCGCCCCCGTGCGCACCACTATGGTGCAAGGCAACATCGACCAGGGGCAGAAATGGGTTCCCGCCTATCAAAACGGCACCGTTCACAGATATGTGGACATGACGCGTGGCTCCCTGACCAACACCCCCGCAGATCTCGTCGTCTGGCCGGAAACGTCCATGCCCTTCTACCTGCAGGAAAAAAAGGAATATCTTTCCCTCGTGCGTGAACTCGTGATTACGGAAAAGACTCCGCTTCTCGTGGGCACCCCCGCATACGCCGCAGGAACTGACGGCCGCAAGTGGAACACCCTTAACCGGGCCTACCTTGTCACCCCCGACGGGCTGATGAATGGCTGGTATGACAAGGAGCACCTTGTTCCCTTCGGCGAATACCTGCCCTTTGGCCAGTACCTGCCCTTCCTTGAAGTATTCTTCGAAGGAACGGGCGAGTTCCAGACCAGCTCAGCCATCCATCCGGTTTCTTACGGCAATCTTGCCTTGGGTGTGCTCATCTGCTACGAAACCATTTTTCCGGAACTGGCACAGCAGCGCGTGGAAGAAGGGGCAAACCTGCTGGTCAACATCAGCAACGATGCCTGGTTCGGCAAAACGGCCGCGCCGGAACAGCATCTGCACCTTGCCGTGCTCAGGGCTATCGAACAGGGACGATATCTGATACGATCCACCAATACCGGCATTTCCGCCATAGTGGACCCCAAAGGCACCATCATAACCAGAGGTTCCCTGTTCCGGGCTGAGGCCGTGAGCGGCATAGCCGCCACCGTCAGCCGGACCACGCCGTACCACAATGCCTTCACGTTCATCCACATCCTGCTGATCGGCGCATGCCTGTCGTGCATCGGCTACGGAATGACGCGAAAGAAACCTTAACCAATCAGACTATAAATATATGTTACATCTTGCAGACCTGCGTACGCAAAGCCAAACCCTTTTCGAGCAATTTTCAACCCTGTGGAGGCGGCTTTGACCTTGATGCCTCCCAAGCCCGACTCGACGAGATAGAAAAGCAGCTTTCCAGCCCCGGAGCATGGGATAAGCCGGATAAGCTTACCCCTGTTCTGCAGGAAAAGAGCACCCTTGAAACAGAGGTGAACCGCCTGCAGGCCCTCAAGCGTGCCAAGGAAGACCTTGAGGAATGGCTGCTGCTCGCAGAAGAAGACCAGAGCGCTGAAATTCTGGAGACGCTTGAAGCACAGACCAACGTGCTTGAAGAACTGCTGCAGATAACGGAAATGAACATGCTGCTCTCGGCACCGGAAGATTCCAAGGATGCCATTCTGGAAATCCATCCGGGCGCAGGCGGCACCGAGGCACAGGACTGGGCGCAGATGCTTCTGCGCATGTATGTGCGCTGGGCTGACGCGCAGGGCTTCAAGGCCGAATATCTCGATTTTCTGGACGGCGATGAAGCAGGCATCAAGAGCGTGACCCTGCGCATACGCGGTACAAACACATATGGTCTGCTCAAGGGCGAACGGGGCATTCACCGACTCATCCGCATTTCCCCATTCGACTCTTCAGGCAGGCGACACACGTCGTTCGCGTCTGTGGATGTCATTCCCGATGCCGGAGACGACATTGTGGTAGACGTCAAGGAATCCGACCTTCGCATCGACTTCTTCCGGTCCAGCGGCCCCGGCGGACAGAGTGTTAACACCACCAGTTCCGCCGTGCGCATTACGCACATTCCCACCGGCACCGTGGCCCAGTGCCAGAACGAAAAGTCGCAGCATGCGAACCGCGATTCCGCCATGCAGATTCTCAAGGCAAGACTGTACGATCTCGAACTGCGCAAACGGCAGGACGAACGGCAGGCCGAATATGCCAACAAGATGGATATCAGTTTCGGCAGCCAGATTCGCACCTACACTCTCCAGCCATACCGGTTGGTCAAAGACCACCGGACAAACTCGGAAATGGGAGATGTCGAAGCCGTGCTGAACGGCAAAATCGATGTATTCCTGAGAGATTTCCTGTTGTATCTCCATGCAGAAAACTAAGACATACGGTTCCCGGGACATCCCCGAAGACCTGCGTCCGCTGTCGTGCGAACTGGATTCGTTGCGTGACCTGCTGATCCAGCTCGCAAAAGAGCGGATAGAAGCTCCCAAGGACGGCCTCATAGCCGTTACGCGCATGCTGTCCGGCGTCACTGTCGAACAGTGGAACGAGGTTGCAAAACTCTACGGCCTGCAGGAATGGCTCGCCCTTTCGCTTGACGAATCGTCGTGCCTGAACCTGAACAACCTGCTCAGTGCCCTTGAGGACCTTGCGCATCAGTCCGAGCACGACCCGCTTACCAGCCTTGAGAACCGCAGAGCCTTCAACCGCAAGATGCAGATGGAAGCCGAGCGCGTGGAACGCAGCAACAGCACGGTCAGTCTTGTCATCATAGACATAGACAACTTCAAGAACGTGAACGACACCTACGGCCACCCTTGCGGTGACGAGGTGCTTTGCAGACTTGCCGACGTGCTTAACGAAGCCAAGCGCGTGTATGACGTTGCCGCCCGCCTCGGGGGTGAGGAATTTGCCCTGCTGCTCCCCGGAGCCAGCGCCCTGAAGGCCAAATCCATGGTTGAACGGGTTCTGCAGCAGTTTTCCGAACAAAAATTCGGCTGCGAGAACCACGAGCCCTTCTCCTGCACCTTTTCCGCCGGAGTGGCCTGCATGAGCGGGCGTGGAAGCACTTCCACCACCCAGCTCATGGACCTGGCCGACAAGGCCCTCTACGAGGCGAAGACAAGCGGCAAGAACTGTGTGCACGTTGCCCGGCAGAAGCCGGACTTCGAATACGACCGCTCCACCATGGTACACTCCAATGAAAAACAGTTCCTCTTTTCGGGAACTGATTAATACCCGATATGAACATGCGCACCAACAGAACTCTCAGTGTTTCCGTACTCAGCGGCAAGGGCGGCGTAGGTAAATCCAACATCGCCCTCAATCTCGGATACTGCATGTTCCGCGGCGGTTTTCCGCTGCTTCTCATGGACTGCGACCTCGGACTCGCAAACCTTGATGTGCTCATGGGGGTGGCCCCTGAATACAACATGCAGAACCTGCTGGATTCCGACATGGACCCGCGGGAAATTGCCGTGCACATCGAACCGGGCGGATTCGACTTCCTGCCTGCGGCATCCGGCGTTCCGGAACTGGTAGAGATGGATGCCGACCTGCGCGCCATGCTCTTCCGCAAGCTGGACCCGCTGTTCTCCGGGTATGATTACCTTTTCATGGACATAGGCGCAGGGATCAACCCCACGGTTCTGGCCTTTGGTGCCATGACGCACGTGCGTCTGGTCATTGTCACGCCGGAACCCACTTCGCTGACAGACAGCTATGCGCTCATGAAGGTGCTTGCCACGCAGCACGGCGTGCGCGATTTCCACGTCATCGTGAACCAGGTTGAAGACAAGCGTGAAGAAGAGATAACCTACAAGCGCCTTGCCGCTGCATGCGACAAATTTCTCGGCTTCACCCCCCACCTGCTCGGCGGCATCCGCCACGACAGAATGGTCACGGAATCCGTCAGAAAGCAGAAACCGCTCCTCAAAATGGCCCCGAGCTCGCCCGCTGCGCAGGATATGTTTGCCCTTGCCGTCAAATTGCAACGCATGCGCGTTTCGCTGCGCGACAAGATTGCAGACGGACCTTTTTTTGCGGAGACAAAGAGTTTTTTCTAATAACCGCTTGAATATCAGAATGATTTATTACATACTCCTCATGCCCAATTTGTGTTAGCTGCAAAATTCTTGATCTCTAACCACAGCGCATGCCCACATGCCCGCATCTGCCCGGAGTAGGTGATGAACAAAAGTGAACTCATCAAGACCCTGTCCGACGAGAACAACATCTCCATTGAAGAAGCGACCACCGTGGTCAACATCTTCGTGGACAGCATGAAATCCGCCCTTGCCAACGGTGACCGCGTAGAAATTCGCGGCTTTGGCAGCTTCAAACTCAAGGATTACGGCGGGTATACCGGTCGCAACCCCAAAACAGGCGAAATTGTTAAGGTTAAACCTAAACAGCTTCCCTTCTTCAGGGCCGGCAAGGAACTCAAAGAATTTCTCAATGAGTAACATAAGGCGCCTAACCGGCGCCGGCCGAACAGCCATCCTGGCCGCCCTGTTGAGTGTGCTTGCATTGCTCACGGGAAAAGCGGCAGAAGCACACGACGCGCAGAACCTTCCCGTTCTGCGCATTGTGTTTTTTGCCAATGGGTATGGTGAGCTGCTCCCTTGCCCTTCCTGAGGTGGCAAGACCATAGGAGGGCTGGCCCGGCGGGCCGGTAAAATTGCATCATTCAAGATTCTGGGTCCCACCATCGTCATTGGCGGCGCGGGTGAATTCACCACTGCCGCAGGCGACGAGCTTGCTCCGGAGTCGGCGCCATACCTCACCAACGCATTCGAGCGAATGCAGGTGGACGTAGGGTGGATGGGAACCACTGCGCATGATTGGTTTTTAGGGCATACAGGCAAAGTGCCTAACGGCTTCCGCCTTGTTGACCAAAGACCGGTTGTGCATCAGAGTGTCATCGGAGAAAGGCGTATAGGGGTTGTTCTGTTTCCCGCAGTACAGGACGATCCTTCTGCGTCAGACGCAGAACTCATTCGGCTTGCGGACTCGCTCCGCGCCGAATGCGACCTCGTGATTGGGGTCAGCCCGTGGGGAACACCCATGGAACGCGAATTTCTCGCTGCTGCCTCCGGACATTTCGATGTCCTGCTCGGCAGCGGCGCAGGTGGAGGAATGCGGGGCAACATGGATTCGAAAGGGACCATCCTGTGGGCCAGAGGCTACGCCAAAGGCAAGGCGCTGGCAGTGCTGGAACTCATGGAATGGCCCCGGAGAACCCCGGACTGGGAATGGAAAGAGAATGACAACGTCCGCTTCCCCGTTGTCAATCTTGATGACTCCGTTCCGCCGGACCCGGTGATCGAAGCCATGCCGACCCCGTGAACATAAACGCGAAAACGGGCACATATCGCATACATTGCAAGGAGTTATTCGGTGAACAGGAACATGAAAGCAGTCCCCATTCATAAAATGCAGGGCTGCGGCAACGACTTCGTGTTCATTGACAACAGAAAGCTTGAGCTGCCCGTGTCAGCCATGGCGGACTGGGCAAAAAAAGTCTGCCGCCGCGCCTTTGGCGTGGGTGCAGACGGCCTTGTCTTTCTTGAGGAGGCTCCCGATGCCTCCGTTGATTACCGCTGGCATTTCTACAACGCCGACGGTTCCCGTGCCGAAATGTGCGGCAACGCATCTCGTTGCGCCGGCCTGCTGGCTGTAAAGCTGGGTTTTGCCGGTCCCGTACACAGCTTCGGGTCCGATGCCGGTCCCATCCGTGCGGAAGTGGATGTCGAAAACTGCGAGGTCAAAGTTCAGCTTACCCCGCCCAAGGGGCTTGAACTGAACAAATCCATCGACATGCCCTGCCTTGAGGGCACCATCCACTTCGTGAACACGGGTGTGCCGCACGCCGTCTACATCCATGGCGATGCCGCAGGACTCAATGTAAAAACCCTTGGTGCGCATGTCCGCTACCATGCGGCATTTGCCCCTGCGGGAACCAACGCGAACTTTGTGACCGTTCTGGACAGGAATAACATTCATCTGCGCACCTACGAGCGCGGCGTGGAAGACGAAACCTATGCATGCGGCACCGGTGCTGCGGCTGGTGTGGTTGTCGCCAACGCTCTGGGACTTACGGAAGCATCCGTCAATGTCCGCAGCTCAGGCGGCGAAATACTCGGCATCTCCATTGAAGACGGCTGCGTCCACCTCAAGGGCAAGGCGCTGAATGTGTATTCCGGTGAAATGTATCTCGAGGCCCTTGGCCTCACCCTACCCTAAGGAACAAACGGCCCGCTCGTCCGCGACCCCAGAGGCAGACGAACGCTCCGACAGCGAGAAGAGGAGGCTATATGCAGTTTACGGGTGCGTTTACGGCGCTGGTAACGCCTTTCAAGAACGGCGTTATCGATGAAGAGCGCTACAGGGAATTGATCGAGTGGCAGATTGAAGAAGGCATCAACGGCCTTGTGCCCTGCGGCACGACCGGTGAGTCCGCCACTCTTTCACATGATGAACACCGCGAAGTCATCCGCATTTGTGTGGAACAGACCAACAAGCGGGTACCGGTTCTGGCCGGTGCGGGTTCCAATAATACCAAAGAAGCCATCGATCTCACCAGATTCGCAAAAGAAGCCGGTGCCGACGGTGCTCTGCTCATTACGCCCTACTATAACAAACCCACGCAGGAAGGGCTGTACCAGCACTTCAAGGCCATTGCCGGCGAAGTGGACATGCCTTTCGTTCTCTACAATGTTCCCGGCCGCACCGGCACCAACATGCTGCCCTGTACCCTTGCCCGCCTGTTCAAGGATATCCCTCAGGTGAAGGGGGTGAAGGAAGCCACGGCCAACCTTACTCAGGTTTCTGATATCATCGAACAGTGCGGCCCTGATTTCCAGGTTCTTTCCGGCGACGACTTTACCGTGCTGCCCCTGCTTTCCCTCGGCGGCTGCGGCGTCATCTCCGTTGTGTCCAACATCATTCCCGGAAAAATGGCCAAGATGTGCAAGGCCTTCAAGGAAGGCGACATAGCCACTGCCCGCACGCTGCATTTCGGCATGCAGGGCCTGTGCAGAGCCATGTTCATCGAAACCAACCCCATTCCCGTAAAAACCGCCCTGTCCATGATGGGCAAGATTGGCCTTGAGCTGCGCCTGCCTCTTGTTACCCTCATGGAAAATAACGAGAAGACCCTGCGTTGCTGCCTGCAGTCCAACGGCCTGCTCGGCTAGTCGTTTCGTTCTGATCAAAATGAAAGCCCGCAGGCGCTGCCTGCGGGCTTTTTGTTTTTTTCACATATCAGACGGTCGGTTACTGCAGATTATAGGCGGATTGTATGACCGTTCCCACGGAACCGGCCATGTTTTCACCGCGGCCTGCCAGTTCTTCCGCATCCAGAATGTCGCGTACGCCGCCTTCGGCATACACGGCAACGGTGTCGGCAAAGTAGCAGGCTTCGTCTATGTCGTGCGTGACCAGAATCATCGGAATGGAATAATGGTTCAGGATACGGGCAAGCTCTTCACGCATGCGCAGCCGCAGGGGCTGGTCCAATGCGGAAAAAGGCTCGTCCAGCAACAGAACTTCAGGGCGTGAGGCCAAGGCTCGCGCCAACGCCGTGCGCTGACGCTGACCGCCGGATATGGCAGCGGGACGGGCCTCGGCAATCTGGCCAAGCCCGAACACGTCCAGCACCTCGTCAACCATCTTCAGCTCCTCGCGCGAGAGCCGTTTGCTCCAGCGCTTCATGCCAAACACCACGTTTTCCCGCACTGTGCAGTGAGGAAAGAGTGCATAATCCTGAAACACATACCCGATGCGGCGCTGCTGCGGCAGCACATTGATCCCCTGCACTGAATCATAGAACACGCGGTTGCCTATGGCGATTCTGCCGGAATCCGGCTGCACCAGCCCTGCAACTGCCTGCAGGGTGATGGATTTGCCGGAACCGGACGGCCCCGCAAGCACAAGATTGCGGACATCGCAGGCAAGGCGGGTCTTCAGCTCGAAAACTCGGCCTTCCTTCCTGCAGAACAGGGACTTGCGGCAATCGCCGAGTCTCACTTCTATGTCGATGTCGAACTGCATGGGATCATATTTCCTCTGGTCTACTGAACCTTGAATCCATACTTCTTCAATACTTCACGGCCTTCTTCACCATTGAGGAACGAGAAGAAGGAAGCCGCACCGGACGGATTGGGAGCCTTGTTCAATACGGAGGCAGGATAAGCAACGGGCTTTTCGAGGGGAATTTCCGCAACCGTGGTTACAGCGGCACCGCCCTTTGCAGCATCAGTTCCGTATACGAAGGCGGCATCAACTTCACCGCGCACAAGGTAATCCAAAACCTGTCTGACGGATTCGCCATACACGAACTTGGGAGCAATCGTATCCCACATGCCCATCTTGACCAGAGCGGCCTTGGCATACTGCCCTGCGGGAACGGTTTCGGGAGTTCCCACGGCGATCATATGCACGGATGCGGAAGGAAGATCCTTCACGGCACCAACCTTGGCAGGGTTACCGGCAGGCACGGCCAGCACGAGGCTGTTCTCGACAAAAATGGTCACATTCTTCCTGTCCGCAAAGCCCTGCTCTACAGCCTTGTCCATCCACTTTGCATTGGCGGAGGCAAAAACGTCAACAGGTGCGCCCTGCTCAATCTGCTTGTACAGGGGGCCGGAAGCGGCAAAGTTCATGACCACATCCGTATCAGGATGCAGCTTTTCGTAACGGGCCTCGATTTCAGTGAAAGCATCCGTCAAACTTGCGGCGGCTGACACCATGATTTCTGCAGCGTATGCGGAAGAGACCAGACCCAACGTCATCACCAGCGTGAAAATGAACCGTTTCATCATACCAAGCTCTCCTTGTCATGCGTTATTCGGGGAAAGCAGTTTCCCCGTTACTACCAGCAATACCACGCAGACGATGCTGACAACGCAGACGAGAATCGTCGCGAGTCCATCGTTACCGGCCTGAACCGCACTGTATACGGCAAGGGACAAAGTCTGCGTGCGTCCGGGCAGGTTGCCCGCAACCATGAGCGTTGCACCGAATTCACCCATGCCGCGGGCAAAGGCGAGCATGGTGCCCGCAAGCACCCCTCTGAATGCCAGCGGCAGAGTCACCCTGAAAAATATTTCCCACTCCCCGGCTCCGAGAATGCGCGCGGCCTGCAGATAGTTGGGCGGCACACTCTCAAAGGCGGCACGGGCGGACTTGAACACAAGGGGAAAAGAGACGACAGCGGCAGCCACAACAGCCCCCTGCCACGTGAACATGAGGCGTATGCCCAGCTCCTGCTCAAGCCACTGCCCCAGCAGGCCGTTTCTGCCAATCACGACAATCAGATAATAGCCGAGCACGGTGGGCGGCAGCACCAGAGGCAGCGAACATGCGGCGTCCAGCCAATCCCTGCCGGGAAAGTTCTTCCGGCACAGCAGATAGGCGGCAATGATGCCGACACCGGCGGCGATAAGGGTGGACCAGAACACCACCTTGAGTGTCAGCAGCAGAGGGATCAGCACTTCCTGTAATTGCATTATCCAACCTCGCAAGGCTTGAGCGGGCAAACACGCCGCGTGGATATCAATTATGTTCAGTTGAACATATAAAGTCTCTGGCATACCACTGTCATTAAGACAAGGCGTTAATACATACGCATGAAACAGCACAAGAGCGTTAATACAAAGCTGTATGCACTGTTTCAGACTTGTCTGATCGCACAAATATGTAAGGTCCGTCCCTTTCGTCAAATGTCAGACATAAACGAATCGAAAGTGGCAACACCGTGACCGCCTATGGTGCAAACCTCATGAAAGTGAACGCTCATCCTGCCAGCTGCCGCAAAATCAATACCTTGCCCTAATCGAAACAGCATTGTAAAAAGACGGGCCATTACACACTGGCCTAACAGGACACGTTTCAGGCGCCCGCAGTGCATGCACAATGCAGCGGGCGTTTCATCCACCTATTACAATATCAACTTCATGAGCGACCAGACCACCTCTTACGCGTTCCCCTGGCTGGCACATTATGATGAAGGCGTTCCGGCCTCCATCCAGTACGAAAATCTTCCCCTCTACGCCTATCTCGACAGGGCTGCGGCCAACCATCCCAACCGCACCGCCGTTGTCTTCCGCAACAAAAAGATCAGCTACAAGAAGCTGCTGATCATGGCGGAAACCTTTGCCGCCAACCTGCGGCGCAATGGTGTTGAACCGGGCGACAGAGTTTCCATCATGATGCCCAACCTGCCGCAGACCATTGTGGCCTTCTGGGGCGTGCTCAAGGCGGGGGCCATAGTCGTCATGACCAACCCCCTCTACATGGAAAAGGAACTTGTCCACCAGATAGAGGATTCCGGCGCGCAGCACATGATTGCGCTTGATCTTGTATGGCCCAAGCTGGAAAAGCTGCGCGACAAGCTGCCGATCAAGAAGTACTTCATCACCCGCATTTCCGAGAGCCTCAACTTTCCGCTCAATCTTCTCTATACGCTGAAGACCAAGCGCGACTCCTCGCACCAGCAGGTTCCCTTTGACGGACAGACCATCCTGCCCTGGAAGGTGCTGATGGAAGGCAGCGAAAGGCTGAGCACCCCCATTGGCGACCCGGCAGAAACACTGGCACTTCTGCAGTATACCGGCGGCACCACCGGCATTGCCAAGGGCGTAATGCTCACCCACCGCAATCTTGCCGTCAACGCGCAGCAGTGTAATGCCATGCTCAAAAAGCTGGCCAGCGAGCACCACATTTTCCTCGGCATACTGCCTTATTTCCACGTGTTCGGCCTTACCGTCTGCCTGGTCTTCCCCACGCTGCTGGCGTCCACGGTCATTCCCTTCCCGCGGTTCGTCCCCAAGGACGTGCTGGACGGCATTCAGAAATACAAGCCCACCATTTTTCCCGGTGCGCCCTCCGTCTACATTGCGCTCATGCAGCAGAAGGAAATCGGCAACTACGACCTCACCTGCATCCGCTACTGTATTTCCGGCTCCTCACCCATGCCTGTAGAGCAGACCAAACGGTTCGCCGCACTCACCGGAGCCAGCATCATTGAAGGCTTCGGCCTTACGGAAGCCTCACCGGTCACGCACCTCAACCCCATAGACAGCGTGCACAAGATAGGCTCCATCGGCGTGCCTTTCCCGGATACCGAAGCGCGCATAGTGGATATGGAAGTGGGTTCCGTTCCCCTGCCCGCAGGTAAGATCGGCGAGCTCATCATCCGGGGTCCGCAGGTCATGAAGGGCTACTGGAACCGCCCGGACGAAACCGCATCCACCCTGCGTAACGGCTGGCTCTATACCGGTGACATCGCCAACATGGATGATGACGGCTACTTTTTTATCGTGGACCGCAAGAAAGACATGATCATCGTTGGCGGCTACAACGTATACCCGCGCGAAATTGACGAAGTGCTCTACGAGCACCCCAAAGTGCAGGAAGCCGTAACCGTAGGGGTGCCCCACCCCACCCGTGGAGAAATCATCAAGGCCTATGTGGTTCCCAAGGCAGGCGAAAAGCTGACCAAGGGTGAGATTCTAGCCCATTGCCGTGAACAGCTTGCCAACTACAAGCTGCCCAAGCAGGTTGAATTCCGCGACGAACTGCCCAAGACCATCGTGGGCAAGGTGCTGCGCAGAGCCCTGCGCGCGGAGGAAGAGCTGAAAATCTCCGATGCCGCCGCAGAGGCAAACCGTGAGGATAAGGCCAGCATGGCCAACTTCCTCGTGGCTGACGACATGATTCCCGAACCCGATGAAACGGCATCCCCCGAGCCCTGCACCTGCGAAGGTTCTTCCTCCGGGCGCAAGAAACAGGCTGCACGCAACCAGAACACCTGTGATGACGAAGATGAATAACGCCACATCCTCCGGGAGCCAGCAATGAAACTGCTCATTCAAAGGGCAAGACAAGGCCGGGTTACGGTGGATGGCAACGAGGTCGGCTGCATCGGCACCGGCCTGGTGGTGCTTGTCGGTTTCGGACAGCACGATGACGAAACGCTGCCATCAAAGAAAATTTGGCAGACACTGTTGAGCAAGATGCTGGAACTGCGTATATTTCCGGATGAGGCAGGAAAGATGAATCTCGGCCTGCAGGAATTCGGCGGCCAGATTCTGCTCGTTCCCCAGTTCACGCTCTATGCCGATGTGCGGCGCGGCAGAAGGCCATCGTTCACAGATGCCTGCCCGCCGCAGGTGGCTCTAGGGCTTTTCGAGCGGTTTGTGCAGGATGTGCGAAGCGCAATGCCAAACCCGCAGACAGATGTGCAGTGCGGATGCTTCGGAGCGGAAATGGACGTTTCGCTCACGAACTGGGGACCGGTAACCATAGCCCTTACAGACAGCGACTTCGAGAAACCATGACAACCACAGCGACTCCCGAATCCACCATACTCATAGCAGATGACTCGAAAATGACCCGGGCCGCCCTCAAAGCGATGCTCGGCGACACGAGAACCCTGCATGAAGTGGAAACGGGAGCTGCCGCGCTGGAAAGCTATCGTGCATTCAGGCCGGACATCATCCTCCTTGATCTGCACATGCCCGAAGAAAACGGGCTTGGTGTCATCCGCAGCATCCGCAAGGATCATAACGACACCGACACCTACATCATTGTCCTCACCGGAGAGGAAGACCCCGACCTGCATACCCTTTCCCTCAACATGGGGGCCAACGACTTTCTGACCAAACCCTTCAGCAAGGCGGAACTGCTTGCCCGTATCGGCGTAGCCGAGCGGCAGACGGCAATAACCAAACAGCTGCGGGAATATTCCACCCGAATCCGCAAGGAAATAGAACTTGTCGCCCACCTGCAGCAAAAACTGCTGCCGGACGCAAGCCCGCTTATTCCCGGCATCCGCATCGAGAGCATTTACAATCCGTCCGGGCATGCGAGCGGCGATTACTATGACTACTTCACCCTGCCGGACGGGGTAACGCTGCGGGCCATCATTGCGGATGTTTCCGGCCACGGGGCGCGGGCAGCCTTCATCATGGGCATAGTGCGCACCCTGTTCCGCCTGACCCAGATGCGGGCCACAACACTGGTGGATACGGTGCAGCTCATAAACAAGCACCTGCTCGAAACCATTGGCTCGGAAGCCGACTTCGTCACGCTTTTCTGTGCGGATTTCGACACGCAAAGCGGGACGCTGGAATACATCAATGCCGGGCATTGTCCTGCCATTCTGCGGCATCCGGACGGCACCATAGAAACACTGCATGCACATGTGCCGCTGCTCGGCTTTTTTGATGTAGAAACAGAATCGCTGCGTTGCAGCTTCAAATCCGGCAGCAGAATACTGCTGTATACGGATGGCTTTTTCGACTGGCGATTACCGAACGGCGAACTGTTCTCTCTTTCCCGTTTTCTGGAAATTGCCTCGGCGCATATGTCCACTCCTGCAGACTACGTCGATTCTTTACAAAATAGCTTGACGCAGGAGGCTGGTGGAAAGCAGAATTTCAGGGATGATGTAACCGCACTCTGGATTGCAATGGGGTAGCCGCCATGCATGTGTACACACTCACGACCAAGGCACATCCGGACGCCTCCCGGGCTTTGACCAAAGGGGCTGTTGCGGTACTGAAGGATTACATAGTCAACGAGGAGGTACTGCATTCGCTGGACCTTCTGCTTACTGAAGCTGTTGCGAACTGTGCACGACACGCCTATCGCAATATGGAAGTAGGCAATGTTGAGATAGAACTCGACATTGATCCCGGCAATACCGTTGCCTGCAAGGTCTCCGACTGGGGCACGGGATTTACGAAAACCGGGACAGACGTTGCCAATCCTTCTCTTTCACAACCCGAGGCTGAGGGGGGCCGCGGGTTATACATCATAGCTTCGCTGGCAACGGAGTATTCCTTGACCGAAGAAAACGGCAAAAACACGGTGCACGCACAGCTAACCATACCGAGGGGGCTATGGATTCGTTAAATCCGATTCAGCAGGGAACCACCCTTCTGATTCAATTCAAGGGCGAAGTAACGCTTAACACCGCACCAGATATCCGGACAAAAATTGAATCGTTCGTCGAGCGCGAACGCATTGAGCACCTTGTGGCAGACATGCAGGAAGTCACATTCATAGACAGTTCAGGGGTGGGCATGCTGGTGGCCCTCAAAACAAAGATGGCCAGCCGGAACAAATCACTGTTCATCCTCAATCCCTCTGCGCAGGTCCGCTCCACACTCGGACTTGTTCATCTGAGCAACTTCTTTCAGATACTGGAAGGCGACGACGGCATTCTCGACATGTTGCCGGAGTAGCCATCAGGGGTAGCAGATGTCGCAACTACTGGTTCATTATTTCGACCCCGATTTCGACCACATGCACCTGACTCCCAAGGAGTCTCTCAACGGCAAGGTTGACCATTACAACCTGGGCTACGTGCAGAACGTTGTGGCCGGACAGGTGCTGGCTGAACTGGTGCCCGCAGACGCCCCGTTGCGTCCCGGGGTGACATCGCCTCGTCCATGGTCCGGGCAGCCTCTTCCCGTTGGCCCCAATACGGCGGTCAACCCCAAGAACGCCGGACAAATAATTGCCACAGTCAACGGATATGTCTTCTATCATGAAGGTGTCATCACTGTTAAAAAACTGTTGAACGTTCGTAGAGATGTGGACTTTCACACCGGCAATATCGTATTTGTGAGCGATATCTGCGTGCACGGGGCCATACGCACCGGGTTCAGCGTTCAGGGCAGGAATATTCTGGTCAAGAAGAACGTTGAAGGTGCCCATGTGGAAGCTCTGGGCAGCTTTACCGCAGAAAATGGTATCAAGGGCGGCAAGATGGCCCGCATTTCAGCAAAGGGTGACATAAAAATCCCCTTTATTGAAAACGCCACCCTCATTGCCGACGGGGATGTGCTTGTTGATGGCTCCTGCATGCACACCGACGTATGGGTTCAGAAGAACCTTGTCGTAAAGGGACGCCTGCAGGGCGGCACCATACACGCAAACCGCATAGTGTATGTTCAGGACCAGTTGGGCGGTGGCATAAGCACCTTAACCAGCATAGAAATGGGGTATGACCCGGCGCAGATGTATAACCTGCGGGCTGCCGACGAAGGCATTACCAAACTGCAAGCCCTCATTGAGTCTCTCGAAAAAAAATGCGGCAAGCATGCGGAACTGAAGGCGGAATGCGAACCAAAACTTGAAACGACACGCATTCGGCTCAAAGCCCTGCACAAGCGCAGGCAGGCCCTCTGGGAACAGATGACAAGCGAGTCGGATCTGCGCACATGCCGGATAATAGTACCGGGGCAGATACGTCCGGGAGTCGAGATCAGCATTGGCGGAGTCTATTGCATTATCAACGACTTCATGGAAAACGTCTGCATCACCTGTCAGGACAACGAAATAGTGTTTGAGTCTCCAGCAATGGTCAAAAAGTAGATAGCATATGGATATAGCAACTTTAATTGGCATTCTTGGTTCTCTTGGTCTTATTGTCGGCGCCATCGCGGTCGGCGGCAGCATGGGGGGCTTCGTAGATATCCCCTCGGTCATCGTTGTTGTCGGCGGTACCTTTGCCGTTGCATTCGTCATGTTTCCGCTCAAGACGATACTCAGCGCAGCCAAAGTCATCATGAAGACCTTCTTCGCAAAACCTCCGGAACTTACCGATTCCATTCAAACTCTTATCGGCCTTGCAGAAAAGGCGCGAAAAGAAAGTCTTGTGGCGCTCGAAAAGGTTTCCGTTGAAAACCCGTTCATGAAGCGCGGCATTCTGCTCGTTTCCGACGGTACCGAGGAATCCATCGTACGGGCCGTCATGGAACTGGAAATGTCGAACATGGTAAAACGCCACCGCACCGGGCAGGATATCCTCAAGGGCATGGGCACAATGGCTCCTGCCTTCGGTATGATCGGCACCCTGATCGGCCTTGTGCAGATGCTCCAGAACCTTGATGACCCTTCGTCCATCGGTCCCGCAATGGCCGTTGCGCTGCTCACCACTTTTTACGGCGCCATCATGGCGAACTGCCTGTTCCTGCCCATGGCCAAAAAGCTGGAAGAGCGCTCCAATGAAGAAGCCCTGAACATGGAGCTCATCATGGAAGGCGTTCTTGCCATTCTCAACGGCGAACACCCCAGCATAGTGAAGGAAAAGCTCGATTCGTTCCTTCCCCCCGGTCAGAGACAGGGCAGGTAAACCATGGCTGAAAAGAACGCCTGTCCACCGCCGTCGCGCAAGTCCGATGAGCCGCCAAAGCAGGAAGGGCTTCCGGAATGGATGGCCACCTTTGCAGATATGGTTACGCTGCTGCTTTGCTTCTTCGTGCTTCTGCTCTCTTTTGCGCAGCAGGATGCCAACAAGTTCAAGACCCTCATGGGGTCCATCAAGGAAGCATTCGGCATTCAGATCAAAAGGCCCGATGCTGAATTCGCTGCCTTCTCGCCTTCGCAGTTCGAGCGTAAGGATGTGGAACTGAAGAAGGACGATCAGCAGATTCTGGGCATGGTGGTTGAGTTGAAGAACATCGTCCTCGAAGATCCCAATCTGAAAAAGACCGTTAAGGTCTCAGCAGAGGATCAGGGCGTGGTGATGCGTTTTCCCGTGGACACCTTCTTCGCTCCTGAGTCGGCAGAAGTTAAGCTGGATGCCGTGTCGCTGCTGGACGGTGCCATCAAGATTCTCAAGGAACGGAACGTAAATCTCGTTGTGCGGGGCCATACCAGCGACATTCCCCCGCCTCCCGGTCCCTATCCCACCAACTGGGAACTTTCGAGCGCCCGCGCGGCCGCCATGCTGCGAGCCATAATGGCACGCGGGGATATTCCCCCCTCACGGCTGAAGGCCGTAGGCTATGCCGATTCCCAGCCCCTGCTGCCCAATACGTCGGACCCGAACAGGGAAACGAACAATCGCATGGAGCTGTATCTCCATAAACCCGAGGTCAAAAGCTGGTAGCCATGCAGGTTTCCGTTTCAAAGGATTATCAGGTCCGGCCGGTAGTGGAAGATGAGACACTGGTTGATGTGCAGGTCACACTTTCCGGTCGAACCATGCCCCTGCTCGGCCCCGGCGGAGCGGAAAGAGAAATGCAGCTGCTGCGCCCGTTCCTGTCGCAGGAAGACAGAACCGGCACGCTGCCCGTGCTGCTTGGCAGCGGCATGGGCCATGCCCTGCAAGCGTTACTTGAACAATACGATGGCCCAGTTGCCGTTGTGGACAATGAACTGCCCATTCTGCACTGCACCCGCCTTGACCAGCTTCCGGCACCCGAAGGTGCGCAGCCATATACGAAGCATGAAGCACAGGAAGGCTGTGCCCCCCGCTATGCGCCACGTTGCGCCTCATCCGGCCTTCTTGCAGACGCCCTAAGCACAGGCCGCATTCTCTGGATAGCGGATGACAATCCGGAAACAGTACTGGCGGGCCTGACAAAATGGCAGATGGAGCACGGCGGAAAACCGCTTCTGGCACTCTCGCACCCGTTCTACCTGCGGCTGGACAGAAGCTATTACGGCACCATCCGTGACAGGCTGGCAGCAAGTGTGCGGTACGATTTCTGGGCCAAGGCCGCGTATCCCAAATTTTCCGGCACCACGCCGCGCCTGCTGCTCATCACCAGCCAATACTTCCTCATGGGTGAAATAGTCACCGCCTGCGAACGGCTGGGCTACCCCTATCACCTGCTGACACTGAGTGATGACGAGGTGGGCCATACCGAATTCGTGGAACGCCTGCTCAAGGCCGTGCTGGAATTCAAGCCGGACTTCGCCTTTACCATCAACCACCTCGGGGTGGACCGGGAAGGCGTGCTCACCGACCTGCTGGAAAAGCTGCAGCTCCCCCTTGCCTCATGGTTCGTGGATAACCCCCACCTCATTCTCTATCTGTACAACCGGCTCATAAGCCCGTGGACAGCCATTTTCACGTGGGATACGGACAACATCTCCTCCCTCAAATCCATGGGCTTCGAGCATGTCCGGTATCTTGCGCTGGGGACCGACCCTGTCAGGTTCGCAAAACCGGCATCGGTGCCTGCACATCATCCCCTCAAGCGCGACATATCTTTTGTGGGCAATTCCATGGTATACAAGGTTGCCCACCGCATGAGGGCCGGGCGTTTCCCCAAACCGCTGCTCACGACATACAGACAGGTTGCACGCGACTTTGCCGCGCATGAAGAACGTTCCGTCCGGCAGTTCCTGCAGCACCATCACCCTGCCCTGCATGCCCATTTCTGCGAACTGGACACCCCCGAGCGCCAGCTTTCCTACGAAACGATGATCACGTGGGAGGCAACGCGCCAGTATCGCGCCCGCTGTGTGGAGCAGACCCTGCCATTCTCGCCGCTCATTGTCGGCGACAAGGGATGGCGGCAAACCTTCCGCTCTGCGCAACACCCGTGGGACCTGCATCCGGAGATAGGCTACTACGACGAGTTGCCCCACTTTTACCCGCTCTCAACCATCAACTTCAACTGCACCAGCAAGCAGATGAAGGGGGCGGTAAACCAGCGGGTATTCGACGTTCCGGCCACAGGCTCCTTCGTGCTGACCGACTGGCGGGAGCAGATGGAAGAACTCTTCGTCCCCGGCAAGGAAGTCATCTGCTATCACGAACCTGAAGAAGCCCCTGAACTCATCCGCTTTTACCTGCACAATGAACAGGCCAGACGCACCGTCATCTCTGCAGCACGCAAACGCATTCTTGCGGAACATACCTACGAACAACGCGTGACCGATCTTGCGGCTGCCATGCGCGACATCTTCGGATAGCCCCCATGAGCGCAAAGCCCATTCTCGTCCTTCAGATGCAGCGCATGGGGGATCTTGTCCTCACATTTCCCCTTCTACTCTGGCTGCGTCACCAATACCCCGCGCATCCCATCTGGGTGGTGGCCGAACGAACCTTCTTTGAAGGACTCATGCCGCTGAGTCCGCAGGTTACCTATTTTCCGCGGGAGGCAGCTCCGCTGCTGGCAAAGGAAGAATACAGCCTCGTCATCAATCTGAGCCACAGGCCGGAAGCAGCGGCCCTTGCCGGTGCATTACGCTGCGAGCACCTGACAGGTCCGGCAACCACTGCCGCCGGAACCACCTATATTCACGGAAAATGGCAGCTGTACCGGGCCAGCCTTGTCCACAACAACAGGCACAACCTCTTTCACTGGGCAGATCTGAACGGGCTGGATAGCGTGCCCACAGAACTCATCAGGTCATCCCGCTGGCCGGAGCCGGAAACAGACAGGACGGATGCAACCAAAGTAGGCGTATTTCTTGGGGCCAGCGATCCTGCTAAACGCCCCACTGTTGAGGCATGGTCAGCTCTTGTCACCGCCCTGCTCAAACGTGGCATGAAGCCCGTGCTGCTGGGCGGCAAGGCAGACATGCCGCTCGGAAGCGCCGTGGCCCACAAAACAGGCACCGCCGCACTGAACCTATGCGGCAGGTTTTCTCTGGCGGAATTTTCCGCCCTCATCAGAACACTGCGCTGCCTCATAACGCCGGATACAGGCCCCATGCACGTTGCGGCATGGACAGGCACCCCCACGCTCAACCTTTCCATGGGCTACGTGCACCCTTGGGAAACCGGCCCGTACCAGCCGGGGCATCATGTTCTGCGTTCCAGCATCAGTTGCAACGGTTGCTGGCAGTGCAAGCATCCTTCCTTTCTCTGCCACAAGGCATTCTCCATGGAACGCGTGGCAGCGCTCACGCACGCCCTGTCCAAAAAGGGCGGCACTAAGGATATATCTGTTACCCCTGCGGGCCAGAGGCTCTATACAACCGCACGCGGACGAGACGGGCTGTATAACCTGCGCCATGCGGACGGGACGGAAATTTCCTCCCCAAGACATCAGCTTGCTCTTTTCTGGAAGGCATTTTTCGCCTGCGAATTCGATGCGGCCACGCTGCACGATGCCGAAGCTGCCGCCAAAGCACTCACCACAGCCTCCCCTAAGCTCATTCCAGTTCTGAAAAAGGAATTGCTCGGCATAAGCAGGGACCTGCTTGCCGCAATCAAGGGCAAATCCTCTTCCGCCGCTTCCCGCGACTACTGGAAACAGCACCCCCCCTTCATGCGCCCGCTCACAGGCTACATGCAGCTTGCGCTCTTCAATCAGGAATTTTCCCCCATAGCGCATGCAGACGCTCTGTCCATGATTGAACGCCTTCTCAGCCTTACATCAGACTAGTCTCCCCATTCCTTCATTAGGGCAGAGGTATCCTCTGCTCTGTTGTCTTTACATTGCACAATACGCAATGCGCTGCTGAATCGCACAACGGTTCCAATCTGCTCTGCCCTGCCGATCCAAGAGGGAAACCTTTGCCGATGCAGGCAAGACATTCCACACCGGCACCCCCTTTACAATCCATAACATACTGTTTTTTATGAATTGTAAATTTTGGAACAGTTTTCGCTTTGGGAAGCCCAAAGGAGTTTCCCATGCAATTCTTTCCCGTATTATTCTCAGAATCCTCCCCTTCCAGCGGGATCAAGGCGCAGGCAAAGGCAGCAACGGCCTCTGCTTCGTCTTTTGAGGGTATTCTGCAGAATACGGCCAGCATGGGGCAAAGCTCACTCAAGACCGTTTCCAACGCGCTTTCTCTCGCCGGGAATAACGTGCAGGCCGACAAGCTGCGTAACCGCCTTC
>JBKEAK010000006.1:0-21457 GCA_047972125.1 Halodesulfovibrio sp. | reverse complement strand
TGAATATTTCCAAGAGCCTTCTGCAGTACAAGCTCAAGAAATATCAGATCACCGGCCACTAGGCCTTGCCGGAATATGCTCATCCGGCTTTTTTGATGAAGCGGGTCGAGTGAGGCGGGCCAGGTAAAACCGGACGAAGCCCGACGAAGCCAGTTGAAGCCAGTTAAAACCGGATGAAGCCAGTTGAAGCCGGACGAAGCCCTGCGAAGCCGGACAAAACCAGTTAAAGCGGCTTGAAGGAATGCAATACGGGGTAGCGCGACATGATGTCGGGCTACCCCGTTTCGTATTCTATGTGGGTTGCCACGTGTGCGGCAGCACTGCTTGCGCAGGGTTACCTAGCTTGCATGCAGGATGGAAAGGCCGCAAACCAGCAGGGCCATGCCTGCCCACGCACTGGCTTTGAGGCGCTGCCCGAACAGCATCCAGCCGCCGAGCGAGGTGCCCAGTATGCCGAACCCTCCCCACATGGCATATGCCACAGCAAGGTCCATGGTGCGCACGGCGTAGGAGAGCGAGGTGAAGGCAAGCCCTACGGCCACAAGGGCCAGCAGCCCGTAGCGGCGGATGCGGAATCCTTCGGACTTGGCCAGCAGCAGGTTGGCAACCACGTCCAGCACTGCGGCCAGCATGACCAGAAGCAGGCCTGCGGAAAAGACGGATGTCAGGCTATCCATATCAGCACCTACCTTCGTTTACGGCTACTTCATGGCAATCGGAACCATGCCCGGACCTGCTTTCATGCCCGTTACCGGAATTGTTGCCAGAGTCGTTCCCAGACTCGTTCCTAAAACCGTCCCCAGACCCCTTGGAAATGCCGGAATCGCCGTGTGCCGTGCCGTGATGCACCAGCAATACTCCGGCAGCCACGGCGCACAGGGCTGCAAAGCGGGTGAGGGTCAAGTCTTCTCCCAGCAGCAGAACGCTCGAAAGGGTGATGAAGAAGAGCCCGAGTCCTTCCCAAAAGGCAAAGGCAACGCCCACGGGCAGGGCGGTGGTTGCGAGCGAAAGCAGATAGTAGGACAGCCCGATAAAGGCCAGCATGGTTACTATGCCAATCTGGGCACCATAGGGAATGCTCCAGCTCTGGGCGGCCTTCATTATGGTGGTGCCTGCCACTTCAAAGACAATGGCACCCACAAGGCATATCCAGTGATATGCGCGTACGGCAGACATGAAAATATACCCCCTTGGCAGCATGCGCCGCCAAAAGACATTACGGAAATATGGGAATCAGTCGGAAGAAAAAGAGGGCAGGGGCGCGGGCCTAAAGGCCGGTGCGCCAGTAGTGTTCCGAGGAGAAGATGCTCCTGCGGCAGGGAAGAGTCATGATTGTGCGGGTAAACATGGGGCAATGCTACGTTCCGGCTGCAAAAAAAGCAACTCCCGACGGCAGGCGGCAAAAGATGACGTTAGGCCAGCCTGCGCATGATTGCACCGGCTAGCCTTGATGAGCTGAGCGTTTGTGGGCGGGCTGAGAAAACGAATTACATGGCGTCGGCAAGAATCCGGCGGCACACATCCGGAGTAACGGCTCCCCGTTCTCCGAGCGCATCGAGGCCGTGGTTTTTCAGGCGCTGGATAACGGTTTCGATGAATGCGCTGTCGGTTACGTCATAGTCTGCAAGGCGGGTGTGAATGCCGAGCGCGTGGTACAGCTTCTCGATTGCCTGAATGGTGCGCTCCGCGAGGTCAACGCCGTTCAGCGTTCCATCTGTCAGCATAAACACGTTGCGTCCCATCTGTTCCAGCTTTTCCCGCTTGTTGTCCATCTGATGCCGCAGAAGCTGGGGCTGCACCACGGCCAGCGTGCGGGCGTGGTCCATGCCGAACATGGCGGTCAGTTCATGGCCGATCATGTGCGTGGCAAAGTCGCGGGGCATGCCCGCACCGATAAGCCCGTTCAGGGCCTGATTGGCAGCCCACATGAGGTTGCCGCGCCATGCGTCGTTGTCGCGGTCGGCAAACTGCGCGGTAAGGCTGACAAGCGTGCGCAGCAGGGCTTCGCTGTAGCCGTCCTGCACCATGCCGCCGCAGGGGTATGTGATGTACTGTTCGCACACGTGCACAAAGGCATCGGCAATGCCGTTTGCCAGTTGGCGTTCGGGAAGGCTTTTCACCACATCCGGGTCGAGCACGGCGAACTTGGGGAAGAAAAGAGGCGAGCGGAACACGCATTTTTCGTGGGTATCTGCCCGCGAAACCACCGCTCCGCTGTTGGATTCCGAGCCGGTGGCCGGAATGGTGAGCACGGCCCCGATGGGCAGGGCCTCCGTGACGATGTGTCTGCTTGCGACAATATCCCACGCATCGCCGGAGTGGCAGACTGCTGCCGCAATGTATTTGCAGCCGTCAATGACGGACCCGCCGCCCACGGCAAGGATGAAGGTCGCATTCTCGCGCCGCGCAAGTTCCACGGCCTTGTCCAGCGTTTCCACGCAGGGGTTGGGTTCTACCCCGGAAAATTCTATCCACGCATGCTTGCCGAGCGCGGCGGTGACCTGATCGTATATGCCGTTCCGCTTGATGGAACCACCGCCGTAAACAAGCAGCACCTTGTGGCCGGGAGCGATAAGACCGGCAATGGAGGCAATCTGCCCCTTGCCGAACTGGATGACTGTGGGGTTGGCGTAGGTGAAGCTGTTCATGCGTGTCCTTATAGAATACCGGGGCGGAGTAACGGGTTGCGCGGCTGATACATAATGCAAAGGCCTACGGTACCCCCGGCCTGCGGAAAAGGAAAGAGGGCACGAAAAGGTAACTGCCGCTTATCGCTGATCAGCGTTGCTTGCCATTGATTGAGGCCTGCCGCTGGTATTTATCGTTGGTTCCGGCGGGAGCGCTCAGCGGCGCGGCTGTTTTGTCGAGGAGGCGGACATATGCTTCAGAATGAGCAGCGATATGCCCCACGATGCCGCAAAGGTGACAATGAGCGCGGGCACGTAGGTGAGCATGCTGTCGTGCAGAAAGGAGCCGCGCACGGCGGTGCTTGCGCCAAAGAAGATGGCAGCGGCAATAATGAGCTGGATGAGGTGGTTCACGTCACGGATAACACGCCGTCTGCGGCTGAAGATGAGACTCCCCAGCCACACGACGACGAATACTATGATCGTGAACTTGAACATGCAGGGCGAAAGGGGCTACGCGCCCTGTTCCGTTGCTGCGGGGGCAGATTCTGCGTCAGCTTCGGCCTCTGCATCGTCGGCAGGCAGCGAATGAACAAGGGCGATAAGGCTGTCCAGCACTTCCTGCGGGTTTTCCTGCTGAAAGACGTTGCGGCCTATGCTCACGCCGGATGCGCCGCATTCCAGCGCCTCGCCGACCATGTGCAGCAGGTTCTCGGGATTGGGCTGCCCCGGTCCGCCTGCCACCAGCACGGGAGCAGGGCAGGACTGCACGGCGCGGGCAAAGCTCTGCCTGTCGCCGGAATAGGGCACGGAAACCAGATCGGCTCCCAGCTCCCCGCCCAGCCGGATACAGTGGCTGATGAGGCTGGGGTCCAGTTCCTTCACGATGCGTTCGCCCTTGGCGTAAATAACGGCCATGACGGGCAGGCCGTGCTGATGCGCTTCTTCCGTGACGGAGCCGAAATCGGCCAGCATGCGGTCTTCAAGCTCGTTGCCGATGTTGATCTGCACGGAAACCGCATCCGCACCAAGGCGCAGGGCCTCCGGTATGGAACAGACCAGCGCCTTGTTCCATGCGGGCAGCCCGTGGCGGGTGCCGGCGGAAAGCTGCATCACAAGGGGCAGGCTGGGCGGCAGGCTCAGGCCGTGCGCACGGGCATAGCCCTTGTTCAGCACCACGCCCTGCACATTGCGGGTGGCTATGTGGTCCAGCAGCTCGGGCATGCGGTTCAGGCCGCTGAGCATGCCTTCGTTTGCCCCGTGATCAAGGGAGAGCAGCACAGCTCTGCCGCTGGGGGCGGGGAAAAAACGTTTCAGTTTGCGCAGAATACCGATCATGCAGAATCTCCGGTTTGGTGATGCCCGCGTGCATTGCAGGCAAGGTGCGGGCAGAATGCCAGCGCTTGAGGCGTAAGAGTGGTTGCCTCGCCCTCGCCCGAATACAGGATGAGCGGGGGATGAATGGTGCAGCCGGGATTAGCGTTTTTTCTCGCTTCCAGCAACACCAGAACCGCCTCCCTGTCCTGTTTGGAATGTACAAGACGTAGGTGCTTGGGTTCCAGCCGCACGGCGGCAAGGGCGGTCATGAGTTCCGCAAGCCGTTCCGCCGGATAGATACAGCAGAACCTGCCTTTGTTTCGTACCAGATAACCTGCCGCACTGACAAATGTTTCCAGTCCTCCTGCCGTTTCGAACAGGGCGTTTGTGCGCTCTTGCGTGGCGGAGTGCCTGCCCTGATCTGCGCGGCGGTACGGCGGGTTGCTCACCACAAGATCGAAGGATTCCGCTTCAAGCATGGTGCGCACGTCTGCAAGATCGCCTGTGCGGGCGTCAAACCGGTCAGCAAGGCCCAGCGCTGCGGCATTGGTTTGTGCTGCTGCGGTCAGTGCCGGGTTAAGGTCGAGTCCGGTTGCAAAAAGGTGTGGTGCATCGAGCAGCATGGCCAGCGCGACCACGCCGCAGCCGGTGCCGAGGTCCGCAAACGTGCGTTCCTTTGTGCTGGCGGGGGCAGGCAGGGCAAAGCGGGCAAGCAGCAGGGCGTCCATGGCAAAGCGGAACGAACCTTCCGGCTGGAACAGGCCGCGCGGGAACCGGCTGCGTGCATGTGCTGCCGCGTCCGGTGAGGGGGGCTCTGTGCATGGTGTGCTGGCCGGATGATCAGGCTGCAGAGGGTGAGACACTATGCCGCTCCTTATTGAACCACGGTGCCGCTGGGGCTGCCGGGCAGACGGAACTCGAAACGCATGGATGCGTTGCGTTCGCCATCTTCCTTCATCAGGGCAAAAAGGCGGGCGGCTTCTGCGGCGGGCAGGGTGTCGGAAGCCTGTTTCAGCAGCGGTATGGCAAACGGGGGAACCAGAATGCGCTCCACCTGCGCCATGGGCTGGTTCACAAGGGCGTCCAGCACCTGCAGGGTTGCGGCGGGGTCTATGACCGCACTGACTATGCCGTTATCCTCGCCCTTGGCGTCATAGTGAATGGTGGGGCCGTAGGTGAGCAGCGAAGGCGCAGCCTGCGAGGGCCTGCCGTTGGGCGTGCGTGCGACAAAGCCTATGTCTGCCGTGGTGCCGGTGTTGTCGGCATCTGCATGGCGTGAGGAAAGCCGGAAGACGATGACGGGCAGTTCCTGCGGCTTGAGCGCAGAGGCGGCATCTGCCAGCGCATCAAGCACGCGGCCGTGGGCATAGCAGTCGCCGGCAAGCCATGCAATCGGGTGCTGCACGAAGAGGTTGTCTTTGCGCAGTTGCATGATGCGCCAGTCCGGCTCTGTTTCCATGCGTGCCCGCAGCATGAAAACGGCAAGCAGGCACACCGCCAGCAGTATGAGCGCGAGATTGAGATATTTCAGATTCGGGGGGGATGACTGTTGTTCCATGCTGGCAGGCTCCGGTGCTGTTGTTGTCTCGATTACTTGTAGAGATATTTCCCGCGGGACGCAAAGAAAACAGTCTGCGCGTGCATCTTGAAGCACTTGGTTACGAAATGATGACATCCGTCTGTAACTGTTTGTGTCTTCGGGTCACTTTTGCTACATCAGGGGTGTACGGCCGGACTTTCTTTTATCCACCATGCCGTGCAGATGACTCCATCCCGAGGAATTCCGCATGAAGCAGTTTCGGGCAGATTTGCATATCCACTCCCGTTTTTCACGCGCCACCAGTAAAAAGCTCTCTCCCCGGTATCTGGCAGCGTGGTCCCGTATCAAGGGGCTGGATGTGCTGGGCACCGGCGACTTTACCCATCCCGAATGGCTCAATGAACTGGAAGAGCAGCTTGTTCAGGACAGCGCAACCGGCTTGTACCGCCTGAAGGACGACCGCAGGCTGGACCACGAGGTGCCGGAATTTGCGGGCACGCCCTTTTCCGGACGCGCCCTGTTCATGCTGCAGGGTGAGATAAGCTCCATCTACAAGCGCGGCGGCAAGGTGCGCAAGGTGCATAACCTTGTGTTCATGCCCACCATAGAAGCGGCCCGCACCTTCAGCAACAAGCTGGCCGAGGTGGGCAATATCGCCTCGGACGGCAGGCCCATTCTGGGGCTGGATTCGCGCAACCTGCTTGAAATGGTGCTGGAAACGCACCCCCTCGCTTTTCTTGTTCCTGCCCATATCTGGACGCCGTGGTTCTCGCTGTTCGGTTCCAAATCTGGATTCGATACCATCGAAGAGTGCTTCGGCGACCTGTCATCCGAAATTTTTGCGCTGGAAACGGGCCTTTCTTCCGACCCGGAAATGAACTGGCTGTGGAGCCATCTGGACCGCTTCCGCCTTATCTCCAACTCCGATGCCCATTCCGGCGACAACCTCGGGCGCGAATGCAACCTGTTCAGTGGCGAGATGTCCTATGAAGGCATCTACCGCAGCCTGCGCGGTGAGGCGCTGGGGCATAAGTTCCTCGGCACCCTTGAGTTTTTCCCCGAAGAGGGCAAGTACCATCTGGACGGGCACCGCAAGTGCGGTGTGGTCATGGAACCGGGCGAAACCCGCTCGCGCGACGGCAAGTGCCCTGTGTGCGGCAAGCCCCTGACCGTGGGCGTGCTGAATCGCATACTGGAACTGGCAGACCGTCAGGTGCCCAAGCAGCCCGCAGCGCAGCCCGGTTTTGCCTCGCTGGTGCCGCTGCCGGAACTCATCGGCGAAATTCTGGACGTGGGATCCAAGACTAAAAAGACCATGGCCATGTTCTCCCGCGCCATACGCATGCTCGGGCCGGAACTGACCATTCTGCGCGATGTGCCGGAAGAGGAAATCCGCAAGGTGAATCCGCTGCTGGCGGAAGGCGTGATGCGCATACGCCGCGGCGAAGTGATGCGCCAGCCCGGATATGACGGCGAATATGGCGTTGTGCGCGTGTTCTCGCGCAAGGAACGCGATACATTTTTGAAGGGCGCCACGCTGGTGGACCTGCCCGACCGCGATGCCGCCATCGGCAAGGGGGCCGCAACCGGCCTTACTGCGGAAGAGGCAGCCCTGCGCACACCGATATTCGCCTCTGCGCTCAAGGAGCGGCAGGCCGGTGCGGAAGGGGCTACGTTGCCTCATGCCTCCGGTACTCCGGCTGCGGAGGATGACGATTCGCTGGAATTTTCTTTTGAGGTGCCTGAAGACGAGGCAGATGCCGCGGCGGGTGACTTTTCAGGGGCTGCGCAGCAGACCCCGTTGCTGCCGGGCATGCCTGAGCCTGTGGCTCCCAGAGCACCGTCCATCGTTTACAACGAGGGCCAGAAGCAGGCCATAGCCGCAGGGCCGCAACCCGTGCTGGTCATGGCCGGACCGGGTACGGGCAAAACCCGCACGCTGGTGGGCCGCATCATGCGCCTTCTGGATCAGGGCGTGAGCCCGCGCCACATTCTTGCACTCACTTTTACCCGCCGTGCGGCCCGGGAGATGGAAGAGCGTCTTGTGGTGGCCCTCGGTTCCGGTCAGGCCACGCCGCGCGCGGATACGTTGCACGCGCTTGCCTTTGAATACTGGCAGCACTCGTATGACGATGCGCCTACCCTGCTTTCTGAAGAGGGCGCGCGCCGCGTGTTTGCCGAAGCGAATCCCGAAGAGACGGGCCAGCGCATCCGCGATGCGTGGGATGCCATCAACCTGTGCCGCGAACGCATGGAAGTGTGCACGCTGGAATATCACGACATGTTCGTGAACTATTCCACGCTCAAGGATTCGTGGAACCTCGCCGACTATACCGACCTGCTGGAATTCTGGCTGGAACAGGTCGATGCGGGCGTCTATTCCTGCCCGTTCACGCAGGTGCTGGTGGATGAAATTCAGGACCTTTCCCCGCTGCAGCTGGCGCTTATCCGCAAGCTGGTGCCCGAGGGTGGTCAGGGGTTCTTCGGCATCGGCGATCCCGACCAGTCCATTTACGGATTCCGTGGCGCACACGGCGATGTGCTCGCCTTTTTGCAGGAAGCGTGGCCCTCGCTCGAAGTCATCCGTCTGACGGAATGCTACCGCAGCGCACAGGCCGTGCTGAACCTTGCCGCAAGCCTGATGGCAAAGAATGGCGCACCGCAGCCGCTTGCCGCCATGCGTGCGCTGCCTTCAGACCTGCGCATGTTCGAAGCGCACTCGCCGGAGGCGGAAGCCTCGTGGATAGGCGAGCAGATTCGCGGGCTCATCGGGGCCACCAGTCATTCCCTGAAGGATGCTGAAAGCGGCGAACGCCTGCTGGGTGGTGAACTTTCTCCCGGCGATGTGGCCGTGCTTGTCCGCTTCAAGGCGCTGGTCGATCCCATTCAGCGAACCCTGTCGCGGCTCGGCATTCCCTGCGCCGTGCCGGAGAACGAAGCCTTCTGGGTTGAACCGCGCATCAAGCTTATTCTGGAAGCCGCCGGACGTTTTCTCGGCATTGCCGGTACCTCGGGAGAGGAACCGCTTTCCTGCCCGGATACCATGCTTGCCAAGGGGCCGCTGGGCGTGGCTGCGTATCTTGAAGATATGCCGCCTTTTGACCGCCTGTTCTGGAAGTCTTCTGCCTTCCGCGAGCTTGTGCGCCGCTACGACGAGCTGGAAGGGTGGGCCGGTCTGCTGAACTGGATTACCCTGCAGTCGGAACTGGAGCAGGTGCGCAGACGCAGCGAAAAGGTGCAGATAATGACCATGCACGCTGCCAAGGGCCTTGAGTTCAAGGCGGTGTTTCTGCCCGCGCTGGAAGACGGCATCATGCCGTTTGCGGGAACCGGCGTGCTGACCGGCAAGGCAGACAGGAATGAAGGGAGCTATGATGTGGAGGAGGAGCGCAGGCTCCTGTATGTGGGCATGACGCGCGCCGAGCAGGCGCTGTTCCTGAGCTCGTCAGGCAAGCGCATGCTCTATGGCCGCGAACTGCGGCTCAAGGCTTCCCGTTTTCTTGCGGCGCTTCCGCAGGATGCCCTGAAACGCTCGATGCTGAAGGCACACACCAAGCGCAAGGAAAAGCAGCTGTCTCTGATGTGACCGCATGCCGCTGCTACACTCCTGAAGTGGTAAGCCGGTATACCCAGCGTTCGTATAATCCTGAAACCCGCGAAGCCAGTTTGCGGCTTACTCCGCAATCCAGCAGCCTGCAGTATATGTGCAGCGGGTTGAACCTGTGTTGAAAATAATTTCGTACCCTAGCCATGACGGACCTCGTTGATGTATGCAGGATATTCTGCGGTGATGTTTGCAATCCCTGTTCCCCTTGTGCCTTTGTGTAATGGCGGGGGCAGTTATGAAAAAACAGGGTGGAACGCCGTCGGCATTTTATTCGCGCATACCGTCTTATCGTCCTTTTCGGGACGTTTCTGTAGGTCGTGCGCAGGTGGGAGCGTTGTTTGATTGACAGTATGACCATGCATGCCAAAGCCCCTGCAAAGGCAGGAAGGACCGTGGCGGCCCCTTCGTGGGTCATCCGCGATTCGCTTGCTGCAAACTGCCGTTTTCTTGAAGGAAAGGTGGATGAGACCGGGCTGATCTTTTTTGAGAAGGATTCGTGCCTGAACTACACGTCCGTCGATTTGCCGAAGGATCTGGCCGACCTTGCCATGCACTGGCATGTGCACCTGCCGCTTGATCTTGACTGGAACGATGCCCGCGGCACAGCGGCGGCCTGCCTTGCCCTGATGGAAAAAATCGCCTATCTGGGCGTACGGCGGGCAGTGTTGCACCCGCCCCAGCCGGGCATGACCTTTTCCGGCACGGCAAAAGAAGCCATGCAGGCGCTGGAAATCTTTGCCGCCAGCTGGCAACATGCCGGTTTTTCAACACGTGACTGCATGCTCGAGAATGTGCTCGGTGCAGACCTGACGGATATCTGGCCCCTTGTGCGCGATGCCGGATACAGTGTTTGTCTGGACACGGGGCACATGCTGTCCTACCGTCAATATAGACTCTTAGAGCTGTGCGACCTTGAAGGGCGGGTCCGCATGGTGCACCTCAATGCTCCGGGGCCGGGTGGCAGGCATCTGCCGCTTACGGCTCTTTCGTCCGGTCAGCAGGCAGATGTGGCGCGAATGCTGCAGCTGGCTGACGACGACACCGTATTCATGATGGAAATTTTCGACTGGGACGGCATAGCGGAATCCTTGCCTCTGCTGGACGCCATGCTCGGCAGCACAAAGGGGGCAGTATGATCCGCCTGATTCTGGGGGGAGACAAGTCAGGCAAGTCCGCATACGGCCTGCAGGTGTTTGAAGAGGGCGCCGGACCCCGGCTGCTGCTCGCCACCGGGCAGGCGCAGGATTTTGCCTTCCGCCGACAGATTCTTGACCATCGCACCGCCCGCAAGCCGGAGATACAGGTGCGTGAAACAGGCGCCGACATGGTGCCCGCACTGCAGGAGGCCGCGGCACGCTACAGGTCCATTCTTGTGGACAGTCTTGATTTCTGGCTCTTTGCCTGCGCCCCGGACAGGGCTGCGGCAAACGGGCAAGCAGGCCATGTGGAATCTCTGGTGGCCTGCCTGAAACATGTGCCGCGTGAAACGGATGTGACATTCGTTTCGTGTGAAGCCGGATTGGGGGCAATTCCGGCCAGTGCCGAGGTTCGACGCTTTGTGCGGGAACTGGGGGCGCTCAATCAGGCGGTGGCCGCAGCGAGCGATGAGGTATGCCTCATGGTCGCCGGACTGCCGTTGTATCTGAAGAGGTCTTGACGCATGTCCTATTTCAGAAAGCTGGAACCGGGTCTTTCCCACATGATGGAGCTGTTCTCGCGCGATGAACGCTGGCTCATCGTGGTGAACGCCGACCCGGATGCCATGGCCTCTGCCATGGCGCTCAAACGCATCATGATCCACCGAGTGGCGGATGTGGGCATTGCGCGTGTGAACGAGGTGACCCGGCCGGACAATCTGGCCATGATCCGGTATCTGCGTATTCCCATGATGAAGCTCACCCCCACGGTTATCGCGCAGTATGACCGGTTTGCGCTGGTCGATTCCCAGCCCCACCATCACCCCCTGTTCAAGGAACTGCATTTTTCCCTTGTGTTCGACCATCACCCGCTGTCGGAAGAGAATCCCGTGGTGGTGGACTACAAGGACATCAAGACGGAATACGGCGCAAACTCCACGCTCATGACCGAGTATCTCTACAACCTGGGCATTCGCCCCGGTAACAGGCTCGCCACGGCGCTGGTATACGGTATCAAGACCGATACAGGCAGCTTTGAGCGCGAGTTCTGCGATGTGGATGTGCGGGCCTTCCGTTATCTTTCCAAGTGGTCGAGCCAGACCCTGCTGTCGCGCATTTCCCGCAGTGAATTCCGGCTGGGATGGCTGGATTATTTCTCGCGCGCTGTTTCCAGCATGCACAAGATCAAGTCCGGGTTCCTGACCTACGTGGGCGAGGTGCCCAACGCCGATGCGCTGGTGGTGATCGCAGACTTCTTCATGCGGGTGCATGAAATACGCTGGGTTGCCGTGGCGGGGGTGAGCGAGGATAAGCTTGTCGTCATCTTCCGTGGTGATGGTGTGACCCGCGACCTTGGCCGTTTTGCCAACATGCAGTTTGGCGACATAGGCTCTGCGGGCGGCCACAAGGCCATGGCACGGGCCGAGATTCCCCTTGAAAAGCTGGCAGGCAAGGACCTTGAAATGTATGTGTTCAAGCGTCTGGTCTCGCCGCGCAAGAAGCCCAAGGCCGTGGTGCCTGAGGACGAAGCTGCCAAGGCCAAGGACGAAGCTGCTAAACCCAAGGACGAAGGCGCTAAAGCTAAAGACGAAGGCTCTAAGGCTAAAGACGAAGGCGCTAAAGCTAAAGACGAAGGCGTTAAGGCTAAGGATGATGCCCAGAAGCCCAAGGACGCAGCCAAGGAAGTAACAAAGGAAGCAGTCAAGGACGCCGTGAAGGACGTCGTGAAGGACGCCCCTGCCAAGCCTGCCGAGGCAAAGCAGCCGGAGGCTGAAAAGGGCCGTGCAGCAGAGACAGCTCAGAAACCGGTTCAGAAGTAAGCTCAGAAACCGGTTCAGGAACCGGCCAGAGCATCTGCCCCGAAGCCGGAGCCGAAATCCTAGCTGCAATCAGCCCCGAAAGCGGGTTCTGAAGAGCACCCCAAACAGGACCCGAAAGGCTTGTCAGCCACTCCCATATCAAGAATGCACGAAAAAACCCGCCACAGACCATTGGCGGGTTTTTCTTTTTGATGACCTTATATCCCTTGCTTTGTATGTATGCTGATGTATTCTGCCTAAAAAGGAGCTGGAATGAGGGAAGAAGCTGGGCATGTTGACTGTGAGCGCAGTAACGACAGTGCTGCTGAACGAGAGTTATATCTAAAAATTCGTGAGAGCTATGTGCAGCTTGCTAATTCTCAGTCAAATAGCTTCGATGGTAAAATATTTACAATAGCAGCTATATCGTTGGCTTTTTCTGTTTCGTTTGTGAAGGATGTTGCTAAAGGCGAGATTGATGGTCCTCCTTGGTTGCTGTTTTGTACTTGGGGGATGTTAATTTTATCCTGTTTGCTTACTCTGTGTTCTTTTAAGTCCGCAGAGTGGTGTTGTAATGATTATTGTGAAAGCTTGGACAATAGTTATGCAGAGACAGGTATTGTTGATCCAAGGATTTCTTCTCGATGGGAAAATATCACTATATTTCTTAATGGCTTTTCGCTGTTTTTTTGTATTTGTGGTATGACTACTTTGTTGGTGTACTTGTATTTGTCAGTATTTTTGTAATTTGCTAAGATCCTTGTGTGAGTGCTACATGTTGTTGTGTGTGCTCTTTTTGTTAACGTTGGTTTGATGGATGCTTGAAAGGAGGTGTTATGGTAGCAGATGGAAACGGTAAGCCTAAATTGGGTGGTAATAAGGAACCATGTACAGGGGGGGCAAATCCTTGTAAACCGCCACAAAGACCTGTGAACCAAGGGCCTACGCCCTCTCCGCAGTCAAGTCCTCCTGAGAAAAAATAATGAAAAAACCCGCCACAGACCATTGGCGGGTTTTTCTTTTGGGCCGTCGTACCGGTATATGTGTCAGTGGAGCCGGTACGACGGTGGAACCATTCGCGGAGGTATGCGAATCCGGAACATTGGGGCGGGGCGGAAAGCCATCCCTTGCGGCAAGGCTGCCTTGCACGGCAAGAGCGGCTGCGGGGGTGCAGGCGTCGCGTCGGGGCCTCAACGATACTACCTGTTTGAGAGGATCGCAGATCCTTTCAACGGTCCGATAAGGAGCCGCCTGCGTTGCCGTATGCCGTAACGCTCTCCGCCCCGCCTTGGGAAAGCCGGTCCCAGTATCGACCTTCCCAAGAGAGTTGTTTCAAAAAATATTGTACGACCTACTGCTCCGTGCAGGCGCAGATGGACTGCTCATGCAGCGGGGCCATGCTTCCTTCCATCACATCAAGGCACAGCACGTGGGGCTTGCCTTCGGCGCATGTGCAGCGGGTGGCCAGTGTTATGCACCGGTTGCCGGATGCCAGCGATATGTACGGAGCCGTCACGCATTCTTCCAGCCCCGCCTGAATGGGAATGAAGTATTCCTTGAGCGAATGGTCCGTTCCCCTGCGGGCAGGCTGGTAGATGAACCGCTTGTTGGCGCTGATGTTCAACGGGTTGCACAGCGTGTCCGAAACCTGAATGCCGGTTTCATCAAGAACATACAGGCATTCAAGCGTGGGAAACAGCAGCAGCTGGTCCACAAGCGCTCTGGTAAAATCGGCCGCCTTGACCGTGCTCAGCGTGTCGCGCACGTGCCGTATCAGTGCTCTGTGGCTGGCCTGCTGTTCCTTGTGCCGTTCGTAGCGGGTTAAGGAATAGCTTCTGTAGGCGGCTGCCACCTTGCGCATCTGCGGGACAACATCCGGTGTTTCGGATGTGGGGCAGGGGCGGGCAAACAGATAGCCCTGCAGCACGTCTGCCCCGGCTCCCATCAGGTATACGGCTTCTTCTTCTTTCTCTACGCCTTCGGCCACTGTCATGGCCCCTATGCGGCGGGCAAGAGAGGTGAGCGAATTCACCACTTCCTGCTTGTAGAATTCCGTATGGATGTTGCTGATGAGAAAACGGTCAATCTTGATGACCTCCGGCTTGATGGAGGCAATGCGTTCAAGGTTCGAGTGCCCTGCGCCCACGTCGTCCAGCGCGATGAGAAAACCGAGGTCGCGGTGGCGGTTGATGAAGCGCATCAGGGCTGCCGTGTCCTGCACGTGCGATTCGATAATTTCTATGACCACGTTGGCCGGGTTGATGCCGTGTGTACGGGCCAGCATTTCTATGTGGCCGGAGCCGACCACATTTTCGGTCAGCAGCGATGCGTCCACATTGACGAAAAGTAACTGCTCCTTGTGCTTTCTGTGCAGCGGAGCAAACCGGCTGAAGGCCATTTCCCTGCAGGCCCTGTCCAGTTGCAGGCTCAAACCGCTCAGCTCTGCCAGTGTGAACAGCGTGTCGGGGGGAATGAGCAGTTCTCCATCGCCCGCCGTGCCTCTGCTCAGGGCCTCGTATCCTATGACCACTCCCTGCCTCACGGAGACCAGAGGCTGGAAATGCGTCATGATCTGGCGGTTGAAGATGAGAGTTTCAATATTGAGTGTGTAGCTCATGGGGAGATCCGGAACGTTGTGCGGCGTGCAACGTGGAACAGGTGGACTCGTAACCGGGCCGCATGACGATTACAGCGAGTTGGTCCGGTTCTTGTGGTAAAGGGGCCGGACCGGCCCATTGGGTGGCGGTGAGGGCCGGTCCGGCATCGGTATGGAGCGCGCTTTCTCCCGCGGGTGCAGGGAGATTGCTCCGGGGGTGGGTGGGACCCCCGGGAGCGAGCTGTCTATTTTACCTCTCCGGTACGAACCCGGATGGTCTTTGCAATGTCCTGTACGAAGATGACGCCGTCGCCTTCCTTGCCGGTGCGGGCACCGGACTGGATGGCTTCAAGTACGCCGTCCAGCTTGTCTTCGGCTACGCCCAGCTCAAGACGCACTTTCTTGAGCAGGTTCACTTCCATTACGACGCCTCGGTAGGTTTCCGTATATCCCTTCTGCTGGCCGCTTCCGAGAATGTTGGTCACGGAGAGGGCGTATATCCCCTTGGCGTACAGAGCCTGCTTTACCGGGGTAAGCATTTCGGGCCTGATGTATGCGATGATGAGTTTCATTGTATTTTTCCTCCCTGCCTATTCCACGGTGAAGATCTGGAAGCCGTTGTATGCTTCGGAACCATGTTCGCAGATGTCCAGACCCTTGAGTTCTTCTTCGCGGCTTACACGCAGACCCATGATGGCCTTGATGCTTGCGAAGACGATGTAACCCATGCCGAATGCCCAGGCGAAGGTAGCTGCCACGCCGATGATCTGGGTCATGGTCTGACCGAAACCGCCGCCGTAGAACAGGCCGGTGATGGAACCGTACTTGGGATGGGCGAGCAGGCCGGTCATGATGGTACCGAATGCGCCGCATACGCCGTGTACGGAAACTGCGCCAACCGGGTCGTCGATCTTGAGCACGCGGTCGATGAATTCAACCGAGAGCACTACCAGAATACCTGCCAGAAGGCCGATGACGACTGCGCCGGTGGGGGCTACTTCGTAGCAGCCTGCGGTAATACCCACGAGGCCGGCCAGTGCGCCGTTAAGGGTCATGGAAGTATCAGGCTTGCCGTAACGGATCCAGGCGGTGATCATGGCGCCCAGGGTGCCTGCGCAACCGGCAAGGCTGGTGTTTACTGCAATGTAACCGATGGTGCCGTCAGCCACGGTGGTGGAGCCGGGGTTGAACCCGAACCAGCCGAACCAGAGGATGAACACGCCAAGCGCTGCCAGCGGAATGTTGTGACCGGGAATGGCCTTGGGGGTGCCGTCAGCGGCATACTTGCCAGTACGGGGGCCAACGATCATGGCACCTGCAAGGGCTACCCAGCCGCCCACGGAGTGAACCACGGTGGAGCCTGCAAAGTCTGCAAAGCCCATGTCGCCCAGCCAGCCGCTGTTACCGGTGAGTCCGCCCCATGCCCAGTGGCCGGAAACGGGGTAGATGATGGCCGTTACGAGCACGCTGGCCACAATGTAGGCCGGGAACTTGGTACGTTCCGCAATACCGCCGGATACGATGGTGGCCGAAGTGGCCGCAAACACGGACTGGAAGAACCAGAAGGTCAGGTCCCACTGTCCTGCTGCATCCACACCGCTGCCGGAACTCATGCCAAAGTTGCTCATGCCGATGAAGCCGCCGATGTCGGTGCCGAACATCAGGCCGTAGCCGATGAAGAAGAAGATGATGGAGCCTGCCGCGAAGTCCAGAACGTTCTTCATAAGAATGTTGCTCGCGTTCTTTGCGCGGGTGAACCCGCACTCCACCAAGGCAAACCCTGCCTGCATGAACATGACCAGAATGGCCGCCACAAGCGTCCAAAGGATGTTCGCATTGTCCTGCGTCAGCATGGCGGGGGCATCTTCTGCCATGGCCGTGGTGCTGAGGAGCAGAGTGAGTGCTGCAGTTCCCCCCAGAGCGGGGAGCAGCTTCCGCAACTGTGAAATTCTCTTCGAATGCATGGAATCCTCCTTATCGTGGGTAAACACCCTGTTCCCGTATCGTTTGCAGCTGATAAAGCATCTTGCGTGCCATTTTGATTAACAGTGTGAAAATATTGATGAAGTGCGAAATGAGGGCTTTTGAGGGTGTTTTCAGAAACACTGAATTTTACAATTCTGTATAAATATAATATCTGTGTTTTACCAAAATTGTAAATATACGAAAAAATGAAGGCGAAAAGAAATCGCAAAAATGTTCTTTTCGGTGTTGACAGTGGTGGTGCTCTCACCTATCTTGCCCGAAACTGATCCACAACCGGATCGAAAAGGACTGTTTCCAGACATGACCAATTTCACCAACAGCTTTACCTTCTGCTTTAATACCGAGTTTTACTTTTGGTATTACTTTAGCTATGGGAAAGCCCGTGGTGAGCTTGATCGTGCCTAACCGACTGAAGAAACAGGACTAGGGAAAGGGTACAAGACAAGGGCCGCGGGCGAAAGCCGGCGGCCCTTTTTGTTTGCCGTCGCTTCGCCGCAAAGGCCAAACACCATCAGGAGGCTCATATGTTGCTTGGAAAAAGCGTTCGTCTGGAGCGCATCTTCAACCGCAATACTGGCAGAACCATCATTGTACCCATGGATCACGGCGTTACCGTTGGCCCCATTTACGGCCTCGTTGACCTGCCCGGAACCGTGAACAAGGTGGCTGAAGGCGGCGCAAATGCCGTTCTCATGCACAAGGGACTTCCCCGCTGTACCCATCGCGGTTACGGCAAGGACGTGGGACTCATCGTGCATCTTTCCGCCAGCACATCCATTGCCACGCTGCCCAACGCCAAGTCGCTGGTCGGCACCGTGGAAGACGCTCTGCGCCTTGGCGCGGATGCGGTATCCGTTCACGTGAACCTTGGCGACGAGACCGAACGCTATATGCTGGAGGACCTGGGCAAGGTTACCTCCCGCGCGGTGGAGTGGGGCATGCCGGTTCTGGCCATGATGTATGCCCGCGGTCCGAAAGTGAAAAATGAGTTTGATCCTGAGATAGTAGGCCACTGTGCCCGCGTGGGCATGGAGCTTGGCGCAGATGTCGTGAAGGTTAATTATACCGGCGATATGGACTCTTTTGCCGGCGTGTGCGAAGCTTGCTGCGTACCGGTTGTTATCGCGGGTGGCCCGAAGATGGATTCGGACCGCGCGCTCTTGGAAATGGTGCATGATTCCATCAAGGCCGGAGGCGCAGGGCTCTCCATGGGACGCAACGTGTTCCAGCATGCCCGCCCCGACCTGCTTGTGGCCGCGCTGCACGGCGTGGTGCAGAGCGACTGGACTGTTGATCAGGCCATGGACGTGCTGAACGGCCGCTAGCCGCCAGTGTGAAAACATATATTACGAGGGATTTCAGATGCATATTGGCAAAAAGATCAGAATGGAACGCATCTTCAACCGTCTTACCAGCCGCACCATCATCGTGCCCCTGGACCACGGCGTGACTGTCGGCCCCATCGAAGGGCTTGTGGACATGCGCGAGACCGTGAACAGCATCGCCGAAGGCGGTGCCGACGCGGTGCTCATGCACAAGGGGCTTGTGCGCTGCGGTCACCGCGAAGGCGGCAAGGACGTAGGCCTTATCGTGCACCTTTCCAGTTCCACATCCATGTCTCCCACCCCCAATGCCAAAACCCTTACCGCTTCTGTTGAAGACGCCATCAAGCATGGTGCGGACGGTGTTTCCGTGCATGTGAACCTTGGCGATGAAACCGAGCGCGACATGCTGGCTGATCTTGGCCGTGTTGCTGCGCAGGCTTCCGACTGGGGTATTCCGCTGCTGGCCATGATGTATGCCCGCGGCCCCAAGATTCAGAACCAGTTTGATCCTGAAGTGGTTGCCCACTGCGCCCGCGTGGCCGTTGAGCTGGGCGCGGACATCGTCAAGGTGCCCTACACCGGTGATATGGATACTTTCTCCCGCGTGGTCGATTCCACCTGCGTACCGGTTGTTATCGCGGGCGGCCCCAAGATGGATTCCACCCGCGATTTCATCCAGATGGTGCACGATTCCGTGCGTGCTGGCGGTTCCGGCCTTTCTGTTGGCCGCAACATTTTCCAGCACAGGCGCACTCCGCAACTGGTCAAGGCGCTTCGCGGTGTTGTCCACGAAGATTGGGATGTTGAACAAGCCATTGCAATAGTCGGCGAAGATTAGACCTCACGAGAATGGGCTTTTTGCCCTCTGCCAACGCGTTCTCGCCGTGTAAGCGGCACCTGTGTGCACAGCGCAGCGGCAGATACCTTTGGCTGAGAGCAAAAATCCTTATTCTCCGGTGAGTTGTCTGGTTTTTACAAAATTGGAAAAATCATGAAAAAGGTATTGTTCAAGAGCGTCCCGTTCAACAAAGAGCACATTACACTTGCTCTGGAGTCCGGCGTGGATGCCATCATCGTGGCGGCCGGCGACGTGAAAAAGGTGGAGAGCCTTGCCCGTTGCACCGTTATTGCCGAAGAGGCCATGCCCGTTATCGTTTTCGATTCCAAAAAGGATGAAGAAGAGGCAACGGCCCGCCTTGCCAAGGGTGAGAATGTGGCCATTGCGCGCGGTTGGGAGATCATTCCTATTGAGAACCTGCTGGCCCAGTCCGACAACGTGACCGTGGAAGTGGCCACGCTGGCGGAAGCAAAGCTGGCGGCGGGCATTCTTGAACGTGGAGTCAACACCGTGGTGGTGCTCCCCGAAGGCGTGGAGGAGCTGAAGCAGATCGTGGCTGAACTCAAATTGTCGCAGGGCACGCTTGATCTGGTGCCCGCCACCGTTACCAGCGTGGAGAATGTGGGGCTGGGGCACCGCGTGTGCGTAGACACCATGTCCGTGCTGAAGACCGGGCAGGGCATGCTGGTGGGTAATTCCAGCGCGTTCACCTTTCTCGTCAATGCGGAAACCGAGCGCAACGAATATGTCGCCGCGCGTCCCTTCCGCATCAATGCCGGTGCCGTGCACGCCTATGCTGTCATGCCCGGCGACCGCACCACCTATCTTGAAGAACTCGCCTCCGGCGACGAAGTGCTCATCGTGAACCATGACGGTTCCACCTCGCTGGCGACCATTGGGCGCTGCAAGGTGGAAGTACGGCCCATGCTGCTCATCAAGGCCAAGGTCGGCGGAGTGGAAGGGGCGGTGTTTCTGCAGAATGCGGAAACCATCCGCGTGGTGCGCAAGGACGGTTCCCCGGTCAGCGTGGTTGTTCTGAAGGAAGGCGACGAGATTCTGGTGCGAACTGACGCGGCAGGCCGCCATTTCGGCATGCGTATTCAGGAAGAGATCAAGGAAGGCTAGTCATGCCCGGTTCCAAATCCGACAAGACTGAAGATAATCCGCGCATGCTGGAAGTGCGCAGCGAGATTGACGACACGGACCAGCAGATACTCAAGCTGCTGAACCACCGCGCCTCGCTGAGTCTTGAAGTGGGGCAACTCAAGCGCGGAACGCAGGATGTGATCTTCAAGCCTTTCCGTGAAAAGGAAGTGCTTGAGAACCTGCGGCGCGGTAATGCCGGTCCCATTCCCCACGAGCATCTCAGTTCCATCTACCGTGAAATATTCTCCTCCTCCCGCGCCCTGCAGCGCCCGCAACGGGTGGCTTACCTCGGGCCGGAAGGAACCTTCTCCTACTTTGCCGGGGTGGAATATCTTGGCAAATCCGTTGAATACCTGCCCCAGAAAAACCTGCACGAGGTGTTTCGCGCCGTGCATTCCCGCGAGTGCGAGCTGGGTGTCATTCCGCTCGAAAATTCGCTGGAAGGCACAGTGGGGCAGAGTCTCGACTTGTTTCTGGATTTCGAACTCTACATTCAGGCGGAACTCTATTGCCGCATAAGCCACAGCCTGCTCACGCGGGAACGGTCGCTTGCGGCGATAACCACCGTGTATTCGCATCCCCAGCCTCTTGGGCAGTGCGGCAGCTGGCTGCGGGCAAACCTGCCCAATGCGCAGATAGTGCCGACTGAAAGCACCGCGGCCGCAGCGCGGCGGGTGCGCGAAGAACCGGGCGCGGCCGCCATTGGTCACGGCAAGCTGGCAGACCTGCTTGATCTGAACGTGCTGGCCCGTGGCATTGAAAACATGCCGGACAACTGGACCCGTTTTGTCATCGTGGGCCCCAAGCCTTCAGACGGAGAAGGGCGCGACAAGACCTCGCTGCTGTTCTCCGTGCCGGACAAGCCCGGTTCACTGGTCGGCGTGCTGCAGGTGATGGCCATTGAAGGCCTGAACATGAAAAAGCTGGAATCGCGTCCCATGCGGGGCGAAAAGTGGCGCTACGTCTTTTTTGTGGACGTGGAGTCCGATCTCTCTGACGAACAGTACAAGGCGTTACTTGAGGAGCTGCGCGGGCACTGCCAGTCTCTGCGCATTCTGGGCAGTTATCCCACCGGTCCTTATATAGATGTGGCTGCGCGGGTGGACGAAAAGAATCTGCAGTCCGTGCCAAAGACGGAAGGCGTGAAGTAGCTGAAGGAATATGTCATGAGCAAGGTGATTGAAATTGAAGCACCGGCGTCCAAGTCGGTGTCGCACCGCATGGTGATTGGTGCGGCGCTGGGTGTGGGCGAATCGCGTCTTGCCAATGTGCTGGAAAGCGACGACCTGAAGCGGACCATGGAAATCATGCAGGCGTGTGGTTCGCGCATTGAACGTCTGGGCGACGGCCTGTACGCCATCAGCGGCGTGGCCGGTACTCCGGCCGGTGGCCGGGACGAGCCTGTTTCGTGTTATGTGGCGGAATCCGGCACCACCTGCCGTCTGCTGACGGCCATTGTTGCGGCGGGCCTTGGCCGTTTCCGCATTCACGGTGCTCCCCGCATGCACGAGCGGCCCATCGGTGAGCTGGTCATGGCGCT
>JBKEAK010000133.1:2500-22690 GCA_047972125.1 Halodesulfovibrio sp. | reverse complement strand
GCAGTTCGGCGTCCACATCATCAAGGTGGACAAGAAGACTCCCCGTCGCGTGAAGTCGCTGGCCGAAGTGCATGACGATGTGCGTATGCGCCTGGCTGAAGACAAGGCCGCAGACAGCGTGGCAGACACGCTTGACGTGGTGTTCGAGGAAGTCATGGCCGGCAAGTCCATGGCGGATGTCGCTACGGCGCACGACCTTGACCTGCGTACCACCCCTGAATTCCCCCGCGCAAAGGCGATGGAAGTCGTGGGGATCAAGCCTGAATCCCTCGATGCCGTGTTCGGTACCGGTGCCGGTGGCGTTGTAGAAACGCCTCTGGAAGTGGAAGGCGGCTACATGGTTGCCCGCGTGACCACCAGCGCCCCCGAAAGCTACATCGACTTAGAACAGGTGAAGACCATGATCGAAGGTCGTCTGGTGCAGGAAGCTGCCATGCAGATGGCTGGCGAAGAAGCCAAGAAAATCGCACCGGAAGTTGCTGCGGGCAATCTGCCCAAGGAACTGGCCGACACCGTGCAGGCTTCTCCGCTGTTCGACCGCCGTGGCTTTGTGCCCGGTCTGGGTCAGGCTCCCGAACTGGTGAACGCCGTGTTTGAAGCCTCTGCCGACAAGTGGGGCGGTCCCTTCATGAGCGCCGCAGGTGCCGTGTTCTTCCGCCTGAAGGATTCCAGCCTGCCTTCCGATACGGAATGGGATTCCGCAAAGGATCAGGTGAAGGAATCCATGCTGCGCTCCAAGCGTCAGGAGATGTTCCGTGCATTCATGAGCGATCTTGCCAAGAAGAGCGAAGTTCTGATTCAGAATCAGGACATTCTCGACAAGATTTAACTCTGTTTCTGCAAGCATATGCAAAGGGGCAGCCTGAGGGCTGCCCCTTTTTTGTTGTAAATTGCAGTTGGCATAAGTCCGTTATGTTGGGTATGTGGTCCACATGAAGCGAATCCCATTCACATACGGTCGATTATTTGCGCTGACGGCGTTGCTTGGTCTTTGCCTGCTCCTCTTCCTCATGATCCAGATGCGTCTGGTGGAAAGACAGCTGGCCGGGCTCGCGTTGGGCTATTTTTCGGATAATGCGCGTACCTCCATCCAGAATGTGCAGGAGAACATCGTCCGGCTTGCCCGCGACGGCAGCTCCATCCCCGACAGTGCGTTGGTGGATGAAATGCTGTTTCTTCTGGAAAGCTCCCACGCCGGCTATGTGCTCGTGCTGCCGGGACACAACAGGGCAGAGCTTATTGAAGGCGAATCCGGCGTTCGTGTGAGCATGGCGGAGGTGGATGAGGGCAAGCTCTCATACGGCATCTCCGAGGTTGGAGGAAGGGGAGCCACCTCCGGCGGTCTGGACGTGGAGGACCTCAAGGAACTGACGAGCAGCATGCGGGCCAACCTTATGCTGGTGCTGCCCGCTGCGGATACCACCCCTGTTCTCGACATAATGCGTACGCCGGAAGGCAAGCGATTCGTCATGCTGCATGTTCAATCCACCAAGGGAAGCGAGCCGGTGACAGTGTGCCTGCTCTTTCACCCGGAAAAATTCCTGAACAGGCTTGTGGCCCCCATTCCCATGCAGATGACCGCAGCCCTGCTGCAGCAGGACAGGGTGATTTCGGTTTCCGCAGAGGCTGGCAAGGCTTTCAGGGAATTGGCCGGGAACGATATGCGCGGCGTAAACCTTGCCGAACTGCTTGATAAAGTGGGCCCCGCCGGTGAGCAGGACCATGTGGAAACCGTGATCGAGCAACCGGATAGCGGTCTGCGCGTCATTTTCATCAGTCAGGGCATGGGGTTGCTTAAAGGGTTGCTGACAACCCCGTTGTTTCTTTCTTCCGTGGGCGGGTTCGTGCTGGTGTTGGTGGCGCTCGTGCTTGCCATATCCCGCTACCTGACCCGTCACAGGCGCTATTACCGTCCCGAAGTGACCGTTAATGCCGACTTCGTTCGCAAGCTTATCCGGCAGGGCGAGGGCATGCATGTGGAGTTCAAGTCCACCCTGCGCCAGAATCTGCTGAGCGGCAAACGTGACAAAAGCATGGAAATAGCCGTGCTCAAGGGCATGTGCGCCTTCATGAACACCTCCGGCGGCACCATGATCGTGGGCGTGGGGGATTCCGGCGAAGTGCTGGGCATGGAGCCGGATGAATTCCAAAGCGAGGACCACGCCCTGCGGCACCTTGGCAATGTGTTCAACGAATGCGTCGGCCCAAGGCATTTTGGTTGTGTTTCGCTGCATGCCTGCAAGCTGGATGGCAAACTGCTGATAGTGGCGTTGTGCCGTCAGTCCACGTATCCCGTGTTTATCCGGTACCAGAGTACGGAGCATTTTTATGTGCGGCAGGGCCCCTCGAACCGGAGCCTGAGCATCGGCGAATTCTGGGAGATTTCCGACAAGTTCAAACGTTGAGCGGGTACGGATTTTTTCCTGCAAGTCTGAAATGGCCGGCAGGGTATCGTGCGGAATCCTTTCCGGGCGGGCCTTTCCGGCCTTTTGGCTATGTGCGGTATGTAGTAGCGGAATAGTACCCCAAATCGGGAAAAGCATGTAAGGTTAGCCAAAAATAATCAGGAGGCATTCCGTCATGGCAAAGAAACTCTTGCTGATTTGTGGCGATTTTGTGGAAGATTACGAAGTTATGGTACCGTTCCAGGCTCTGCAGGCCATGGGGTACTCCGTGGACGCAGTGTGCCCCGGCAAAAAGGCCGGTGAATCCGTTGCCACTGCCATTCATGATTTTGAAGGGCATCAGACCTATTCTGAAAAGCCCGGTCACAACTTTACGCTGAACGCAACCTTTGATGATATCCGCCCCGAGGGCTACGCAGGGCTCATCATTCCCGGCGGCCGTGCTCCGGAATACCTGCGCCTGAATGATAAGGTGCTGGCCATGGTCCGCCATTTCCATGAGACCAAGAAGGTCATCGGCGCTGTCTGCCACGGTGCCCAGTTGCTGGCTGCGGCAGTGGCTCTGGACGGCAGACGCATCTCTGCGTATCCTGCCTGCTCGCCGGAAGTGCGTCTTGCCGGTGCTGAATACGTGAATCTGCAAATGGACGAAGCCCATGTGGATGGCAATATCGTGACCGCCCCGGCATGGCCTGCCCATCCCCAGTGGCTGCGCAAGATTGCCGACCTGCTCGGATAGCATTGCTGTACCCGCAGGGCGGCGACCATGGAGTATCTGCCCATGTGTGAGATGTATGCATCCACCAACCCTGTGGAATATGAACAGGTGACACGCTCTGTGAGGTTGCACGGTGGTGTGACGAGCGTTCGTCTTGAACGCCGCTTCTGGAGTGTGCTTGAGGAACTTGCAGCCTCGGAGGATACCTCCCTGCCCAGATTCCTCGAAACGCTTCATGACGAAGCGGTTGTCATACACGGTGAGGTGGGAAACTTTGCGTCCCTGCTGCGGGTCGTATGCACGACATACCTGACCTCCCGTCCCGCTGTAGACAGACAGGCGGTATGAACCGTCTCTGACCGATTCCCGAAGCCCCCGCCATTGCGGGGGCTTTTTTTTCGTCCTTTGCGCGTCTGGACGAATGTCGCAAAAGCGGTTAGCGGGAGTTGTAAGGAGAACGCATGCATTACGAAGGCGACATCATACGCCCCCCCAGTGAAATAGATTCCATTCTGCTGCAGGTGACCACAGGCTGCCCGCATAACAGCTGCACCTTCTGCGGTGCCTATCAGGATAAATCGTTCCGTATCAAGGATGAAGCCGTGATAGAGGCAGACATTCTCTGGGCCGCAGAACGGCTCAGAGGGATGCGCCGTCTCTTTTTGTGCGACGGCGACTGTCTGTCATTGCCCCAGCACCGGCTTGTAGGGCTGCTGCAATCCATCCGCACGCATCTGCCTTGGGTGACCCGTGTGGGAACCTATGGCAGCGCCATGTCTGTTGCCCGCAAATCGGACGAGCAATTGGCTGAACTGCGCGGACTCGGGCTCTCATTCGTCTATATGGGCGTGGAGTCGGGGGATGATGCTGTGCTGCGGCGGGTGAACAAACGCGTTACCAGTGCCCAGCTGATAGAGCAGGCACGGCGTGTTTCCGCAGCCGGGATGAAACTGAATGTTTCCGTCATCGTAGGTCTTGGCGGAGTGGAAGGCAGTGAGCGGCATGCCCGCGAAACGGGCAGGGTGCTGAGTGCCATGTCGCCGGATTTCATCGGCGTGCTCAGCCTTATGCTCATACCGGATACTCCGTTGCATGAGCAGTGCGAGCGCGGTGAGTTTTCCATGCCCGATGCACAGGGGCTGCTGCGCGAACTGCGTGAGATGTTGTCCGCCACGGATATCCGTTCGGGCATTTTCCTCACCAACCACGCCTCGAATCACCTGCCTATGCGTGTGCGCCTGCCCAAGGACAAGGCCGCCGCTCTGGAAAGGCTGGATGCCGCCATTGGCGGGTATGTTCCCATCAAATCCGAGTGGATGCGCGCCCTTTAAACGGGAACATCTTCACTCTCTTCCTGATCGGGCAGGATCATGCGGATGGGTTCATCCAGCCCGTAGGCCTTGGCAAAGTTCCTGATGCGGGCGATGCATGCCTCTGAAAGTTCCTGCCCCTTGCTGGCCAGAAGAACGCCGTCTCTGGTTTCTATGTCCTGTGCCGCTATCAGGCCGGGACGCAGGTCTTCCAGATATAGCTCGCCGGTGATTTTCACTTCCTGATCGAGCACGGTCTGCTGAAAGGCTGCAAGAATCTCTTTGTCGTACATCCCCTTGGTGTCGCGCATGTGCAGCAGGGCTTCGCCCGGCACCATGCCCCGAGAGAGCAGGGTGTCGTAGTCCAGCATGATCTTCAGCGCCCGCGAGCCGAAATGCAGGTCCTTGTCGTGGGCCAGCGGAACATTCTGCTGCTGAATTATCTGCGCCACATCACGCATGCGGGGAATGTGGTTGAGCAGGTCGTAGCCCACGCTGGGGTGCATGTCGAAAAGCTGCTGTTCCTCGCCATTGAGTTGTTCCCCGTGCATCTGTTTGGTGAGCACTTCCGATGTCAGGGTAACGCACCCTATCTGGCAGAGCATGGCGGCCAGTTCCAGCTTGAGGGCATCCTGCCTGTTGAAGTGGCGCGAAAGGGCCACCATGTGCCGCTTGATGCGCTCGCTGCGGCCGAACGCCTCCGGGTTGGTCAGGGCCAGCACTTCTGAGAGCACCTTTACGGAGCCGCGCAGTGTGCCGCGCAGCAGTTCCCGCTCGGATACGACCAGATTGTATTGGTCCACACCGGCCTCTATGGCCCTGATGAGGGTTTCCGTCTGGCAGGGCTTGGTGAGGAACCTGAAGACGGCTCCTTCGTTCACGGCAGCGACAGAGGCTTCCGTATCCGCATAACCCGTGAGCAGGATGCGGACGGTATCCGGCGCGAGGGTGCGCACCTGGTGCAGAAACTCAACCCCGTTCATCATGGGCATTTTCAGGTCGGATATGACAACGGCAAAGGCCGGGTGATCGTGGATGATGTCCAGTCCGGCAAGGGGGCTGGCGGCTGTGGTTATGTCGAAACGCTTGCACAGTGTCCGTTTGAAGCTGGCAAGAATGTTGGTTTCATCGTCGACAAAGAGCACTCTGTTGTTTTTGCCGTCCTGTAATTGCGTCATGTCGGCTTCCTGTCGGGGCTGCATGGTTACGTGGGCGTAGGCAGGTATCAGGGGTATCGGGGATTGTCAGGGGTGATTCAATCTGTCGCAGTCTGTTTCGCTGCGGTTCCCGGTCCACAATATGAAAATATATGATACGGTGCGCCCTTGCCAACCGGTATAATGATTGTTACCTCTAACATCGATGTCGGTTAGGTATGACGCATAGTTGCCATCCTATGACATCTCAAGACAGTAAACAACGACCCATTTTTTGGAGGAATCATGCTCGGAAGAACCGTGAGCACTGCTGGTGCACGGCGTGGCGAACTTGTTAATGCCTTTATGCGCGGCGTATACGGCTGGATGACCGCAGGACTCGGTGTTACCGCGCTGACCGCCCTTGCTGTCGCAAGCAGCGAATCCATGCTGCAGCTCATTTTTGGTAATGCCATGATCACCATCATGCTCTTCATCGGGCAGATCGGTCTGGTGATGTACCTGAGCGCCCGCATCAACAAGCTGTCCGGCTCTGCCGCTACCGGCCTTTTCCTTGCCTACAGCGCGTTGAACGGCGTTACCCTTTCCGCCATTCTGCTCGTGTATGCATCGAGCACCATTTTCAATGCCTTCTTCACCGCGGCAGGCATGTTCGCGGCCATGTCCATTTACGGCATGGCAACCAAGAAGGACCTGACCGGTATGGGCCAGTTCATGATGATGGGTCTTTTCGGTCTCATCATTGCTTCCATCATCAACATGTTTATTGGTAACGGCCCCATGGATATGGTGATCAGCATCATCGGTGTGATCATCTTTGCCGGTCTTACCGCATATGACAGCCAGAAGCTGCGCTACATGGGCGAAACCATGCCCATGGGTGATGAAACCGCTATCCGTCGCGGTTCCATCCTTGGTGCGCTGACCCTGTACCTTGACTTCATCAACCTGTTCCTCTTCCTGCTTCGCCTCTTCGGCGGTTCCAGAGACTAGGAACGAACTCAGCCTCGACGAACGGATGTGGCTGATGTATCGTGCCATCGGCAAATCCGTATCGTGAGCTGAAAATACACGGAATCGGGATGCCGCTGACATGACGGGCATCTCGCAAGTTGATATGAACAAAGGGAGCCTTGGGCTCCCTTTGCTTGTTCTGTGTGCAGGCGTTGCCCTATGGCGGCGGCATGAACCGGCTGAACGCCAAGGTGCATAAGCGGTTCTTTGCCTGTCGGGGGAGAGGTTGGTTGTTTTTCTCCATAAGATAATGGAGTTGCCATGGCAGCGGGATGTACACTTTCAGGAGCCTGTGAAAAGGCGCAGCGGGTTTTGCGGCCGGTGCTATGGCCTTTGGGACTGGTCTACGGTGCGGCCATGGCTGTTCGCAGGCAGCGGTATGAAAAGGGGATGGCTGAAGTTTTTCAGCCTTCCGTGCCCACGGTTTCCATAGGGAACATAGGCTGGGGCGGAAGCGGCAAAACACCCGTGGTGGACTGGTTGCTGGACTGGGCAGGGCAGGAAGGACTTCGTTCCGTTGTGCTGACCCGCGGCTACAAGGCCACACCGCCTGCGTTGCCCTATGTGGTGGAGGCAGACAGCCCCGCATCCTGCGCCGGTGACGAACCGCTGATGCTGGCCCGGCAGCACCCGCAGGCCCGCATAGTGGTGGACCCGGTGCGCAGGCGTTCCGGCGCATGGGCGGAACAGAGCCTTGCACCTGATCTTTTTGTGATGGATGACGGTTTTCAGCACCTTGCGGTGCGCCGTGATATAGATCTTGTTTTGTTGCGGCCGGATGATCTGAAGTCGGAATGGAATTGCGTAATTCCTTCCGGTTCATGGCGCGAAGGGGCGGATGCTCTGACGCGCGCAGGCGCCATTCTCATCAAGTGCTCTCCGTCGGAATTTGCAGCGCTGCTGCCCGATGTGAAGAAGCGTCTGGGGCGCCTCTCCGTGCCGGTATTCAGTTTTTCACTCCAGCCCGTGGGGATGCAGTCTGTTCTCGGAGAAGAGATGGTGACCTCCCCCGGCATGATTGTCCGTAACGGCTATTCCCTGTTCAGCGGTGTCGGTGTGCCCGCGCAGGTTGAACGGACAGTGGCGTCGTATATCGGCATGCCGCCTTCGCGCTATCATGTTTTTCCCGATCATCACGACTACACGCCTGACGATGTGAGATCCATGGCTGAAGAAGGGCTTCCCCTGCTTTGCACGCCAAAGGATGCAGTAAAAGTGGCGGACCTCGGTCTTGCGGATGTGTCCGTGTGGACACTGGTTCTGAAGACCGTATTTGGTCCGGCCTGGAATACCCCCGACACCTTCCCTGAATGGTGGGGGAACAGATGGCAGGCATTGCAGTCTGCCTGAGGAATTTTGATGACGAAATCGAAAAAGAAGAATCCTGCGGAATTTTCCCTTTCGCAGAATGACGTGCTTGCCATGTTCAAGGAAGCACGTCGCCCCATGAAGATCGACGATCTTCTCCGCATGGGCAATATCAGCAAGCGCTGGAAGCGTGGTCTGGAATTGCGCCTTGAGGAATTGAAGGACAAGGGGCGCATACTCCGCCTGAGAGGTGGTGCATGGGGGCTTGCCGAGCAGCTCAAGATGGTTACCGGCACGCTGGAGGTGCAGCGCTCCGGCGTGGGCTTTGTGTTGCCGGAAGACCGCAAGCGCAGTGATGTTTTTGTGGCTCCCCACGACTTTGGCGGTGCCATGCACGGCGATAAGGTCGTTGTGGCGCTTTTGCCGGGACGCCAGCAGGGTAAAAATCAGGAAGGGCGCATAGTGCGTATTCTGGAACGCGCCCACGAAACGCTCACCTGCAAGGTCGTGCGCAAGCTCGGCGGCGAGGGCGGCTACCTTTGCCGTCCTTCTGATCCGCGCCTGAAGATTTCACTCATGGTGAACACCGATGTGCTGGATGGCAAACCCGCCAAGGGTGAGCTGCTGGTGGTGCGTCCTGAAGAGATGGTTGAAGACGGCCTGTGGAGCGCTGTAGCGCTGGAAAGCCTTGGCAACGAGGAAAGCGCCGGTGTGCAGGAACGTCTGGTAAAGCTGAACAACGATATTCCCACGGCCTTTCCGCCTTCTGCGCTGGAACAGGCGGCAAGCCTGCCTGCCCTGCCTGCGGAAGAGGATTTCGTGGACCGTGTCGACCTGCGTCACATGACGTTCGTGACCATTGACGGCGAGACGGCCAAGGACTTTGACGACGCCGTGTATGTGGAAGCGCAGGGAGACGGATTCCGTCTGTGGGTGGCCATAGCGGACGTGAGCCATTATGTGCCCGTGGATTCCCCGCTGGACAGGGAGGCGCAGGAACGCGCCAACTCCTATTACTTCCCCCAGTCCGTGGAACCCATGTTCCCGGAGGCGCTTTCCAACGGGCTGTGCAGTCTTAATCCGCGTGTGCCGCGCCTTGCCATGGTGGCGGAAACGTATTTCTACAGCAATGGCAGCTACGGTAAATCCAAGTTCTATCCGGCGGTTATCGAGAGCAAGGCCCGCCTGACCTACGAGCAGGTGCACAAGGCGCTGGAAGAAAAGGATGCGGATACCCGCATGGTGCTGGACCCTGTTCTGCCCATGCTGGAAACGGCTGAAGAACTGGCCCGCCAGTTGCGCGGTCAGCGCATGCAGCGTGGCAGCCTTGATTTTGACCTGCCCGAAGCTGGGGTGAAGTTCAATATCTATGGTGAACCCGTGGATATCAGGCGCAGGGTTCGTCACTTCTCGCACCAGATGATCGAGGACTTCATGATCGCGGCCAACGAGGCCGTGGCCCGTTTCCTCACTGAGCGTGGAGAGGACTTCCTGTACCGTTCGCACCCCGACCCGGATGGTGAGAAGCTGCTTGGCCTGTTCAGAACGCTGCAACGCACGGATATGGCCGAGCAGGTTCCCATGGACCCCACGCCGGAAGCCCTGCAGCATGTACTGAAAATGGCTGCGGGTACGGATCAGGAATTCATAGTGAATCGGCTTGCGCTGCGCACCATGATGCAGGCCGTGTATACACCGGAGCATGAAGGCCATTTCGGCCTTGCTTCGGATTGCTACTGCCACTTCACCTCGCCCATCCGCCGCTATGCGGACCTTGTGGTGCACAGGGCGCTCAAGCATGCCCTCAAGGTGCCCGGATATGGTCCGAATCCCGGTCCGGGGCAGCTTATCGGCATTGCTGATCATCTGAATGCGCGTGAACGCAAGGCCATGGAAGCTGAGCGCGAGATTCTGAAGCGGCTTACCGTGCTCTTCCTGCGCGACAAGGTGGGAACCCGGTATACCGGCATCATCAACGGTGTGACGGACTTCGGCTTCTGGGTGGAGCTTGAAGAGGTCATGGCCGAAGGGCTGGTGCGTGTTTCCACCATCGACGATGACTATTACGGGTATTTCCCCGAACGTCAGGAACAGATCGGCGAGCGCACGGGGCGCAGGTTCCGTCTGGGGCAGAGGGTGCTTTTGTGGCTCACCGAAGTGAATCTGAACAGGCTGGAAGTGAACTTTGCCCTTCGTGAAGAAGGGGAATAGCTGCGCCGTAGTTAGAAGCAAAAGGCATCTGGAACAATCTGGTTCCAGATGTCTCAGGTTCAGGATAAAACCTCGTTTCAGTAAAGCCATATTCCCGTTAAGCCGGAGCTGAGGTCCCAAAACGGAATGTCATCGCTAATACGAGGAGCAGGAACGATAGGTTCCTGCCCGGCGGAGCCCCAAAATACCAAAACTGACTTTGTCGGCAGTCAGAGGCGTCTGGAACGATCAGTTCCAGATGCCTTTTTTCTTTCCGGGGCCCAGCGTGCCGAAGCGGAGGAATATTTCCGCAAGGCGCTGGTTAAGATTAGTCGTGGTGCGGGAGATAAGGTCCAGATTAAGGTGCACACTGATGAACACCTTGTAATGCGCGTGCTGCCACAGGGTGAGCACGGCTCTGGCAAGCTGGGGTTCAAGGTGCATGATCTCCATGATGGCCTTGAATTCTGCAGGGGATTGCTGGGCAAAGAGCAGAAACTCTTCGTTGTCCGGGTCTTTCAGCCACAGCTTGTTTTTGCGTATGCGGTTAAGACCCTGCTCCATGAGACTATCGACATCCTCTTCCTTGACCCTGCGCAGGCGCATGCTGCGAATCTGCATTTTGCCGCTGTCCTCGCCGGACCGCTGGCGGATGATGGCGATGAACTGCAGCTCCAGCATGGCAAAGAAGGCGCGCTCGATGGATGCCAGATTGAATACACCGAGCAGGTTCATGATCTGGGCGGCTTCCTTGCTCTCGAACATGGAAAGGGATTTCTGGAAATCCTGACGGAGTATGCCCAGACTCACCGAGGCTGCGCAGGCCATGGTGAGCATCTGCTCGAAGATGAAGCGTGCACCCTCCTGCGTCAACTCTTCACCGTCCGCTCCCTTGAGCGGTTCTGCCAGCGAGTTGGCGTGCAGCATGGTATAGGCGGATTCGAACGCAAGACCGGCCGAATCCATGCACAGTATGCTTGCGATATAGGGAATATCAGCCGGGGCAAAGGGATAGTCCGGCTTGTGGGAAAGCTTTGTCAGGTGGTCTGCAAGGCGTTTGCGTGCCTTGCGGGCTTCAAAGGTGCGCAGCGATGTTTCATAAATGCTCTGTGCCCGCGTTTTCTCGATGGTCTTGTTGGTGCGCTTGAGGCGGCTGAGCATGTCGTCAAAACAGAATCGCAGGACAATCTGCGATTTTTCCCGCCGCACCATATACAGCTGGTTGGCGGTCATCTCGCGATAGGCCCCGTCTGCCAGCTTGGTGATGAAGTGGTCGAAGTTTTCCTTCCAGAAGCGTTCGCCGAGTTCCACCTTTTCCATGATGGCGTCTATGGCGGGCAGGGCTTCTTCGCCGTAATGGCGGATGAGCACTTCGCTGAAGTTGTCTACTGTGAGCGCGGTGGTGTAGACGACAGCCTGAATGGCCTTGAGCAGCAGGGATTCCTGATTGATCAGATCGGACACTTCGCCTTCCGCGCCCGAGGTGTCGCCTGCCGTGAGAAGCCCGCCGTACTTGTTCAGCTGATTGATGAAGAAGGTGATCAGGGCGCTGGTGTGCTCATGGAGCGGGTCGCCCTGAGCGCGGGTGGTGAGAAAGTCGATAATGGCGTGCTGCTGCGGGGGCAGCAGCGGGTATTCGTTAATTCGGTCCTTGTTGGTGGCAATGAAGCAGAGCAGCACCTCGCGTTCCATCAGTTCGCGGATGGTCTTCTTCTCCTTGTGCTCCTTGAGCACGCTCAAGTATGCAGCAAGACGCTGCTGCGGGGTGCCGCCGTTGGCCGGGTCCTGGGTCATGAATACCTTTGCCTTGTAATACAGGTGCGGAAAGTTCTTTCATGTCAATAGCCTGAAAAAAACTGTTCCGGCAAGAGTCTATCTTGCTCAGGCGAGAAGTTCTCTCTCCATGGCCTGTCCCTGTTCGCCTCCGCCCGCCATACGGCTGATCTCTTCCCATATGGCACCGTCATCAAGCGCCTGACACAGGGTGTAGGTGTTGCCTTCGCGTACTTCTTTGCGAACTTGGAAATGTCTCTTGGCTCTGGCTGCCAGCTGGGGCCAGTGGGTGATGAGAATCACCTGCTGATGGTCGGCCAGCTTGTTCAGAGAGTCTGCCACGGCATTGAGGGTAAGGCCGCCGACGCCGGCATCCACTTCGTCGAAGATGAGGCTGGGCGTTTCCTTGCGGTTCATGATGCCTACAACTGCCAGCAGGAAGCGCGAAAGTTCGCCGCCCGAGGCAATCTTGTCCAGAGGCTGCGGTGGCTGGCCGGGGTTGGGTATCCAGAGCAGGGAAGGACGTTCTTCAATACAGTCCGTACGGCCGGGGAAAAGCTCGGCAGGCTTGAACTCGAACCTGACCTGAACGTGCTCGGAGAAACCCAGCCCCTTCAGTTCGGCGACAATAGCCGTGCACAGCGATTCGCCCGCTGCCTTGCGGAGGGGATTGAGTTCCTTGAGGAGCAGGGCAAGCCCATCCAGCAAGGTTGCTTCCTGCTTGGCGAGCTGCTTGAGGTCGAGGGAGCAGGAATCCATGAAGGAAAGGTTTTCTTCGATCTCGGTCTGCAGGTCCACAATCTCGTCCAGCGAGCGCTTGAGCTTGCGCTTAAGCTGCGCCAGCTCGTACAGGCGTGCCTCAATGGACTCAAGGCTGTCTTCGTCGGGAGAAGAGGCGGGTTGTTTGCGCAGTCTTGCGGCAAGGTCCTGCAGGTTCTGGCGCGATTCCACCATCAGGCTCACGTCATCATCATAGTCGGGAAGAACGCGGCGCAGGGTTTCCATGTGCCGTTCTAGCCTTCCCAGTCCGTCCAGAATGCCGCCTTCGCCTGCACCCAGCAGGGCAAGGGCCGAGTCTATGGTATCCTGAATGACGGTCTGGTTGCGTAGCTCCTGCTTCTTGGATTCAAGGGCCTCCTCTTCACCGTGCTCCGGGCCCACCTTGGCTATCTCGCGCTGCTGATATTCCAGCAATTCACGCTTGTCTTCAAGGTGCCTGCTGCGTTCCAACAATTCTTCACGGCGTGCCGCAAGTGTGCGCAGGTCCTTCAGCAGGGATTCGCGTTGTCTGAGCAGGTCCGGACGGTTCAGAAAATCGTCGAGAATCTTGGCCTGAAAGGCAGGCTGCAGCAGCTTCTGCTGCCCGTGCTGGCTGGTGTGTACCAGCAGGCTGGGGCGCAGGTCGCGGATGGTATCCTGAGAACTGAGGGAGTCGTTTATGTAGAGGCGGCTCCGGCCGGTTGCGGCAACCAGCTCGCGCTTGATGACCACGTCGCCGTCCGGCATGGCAAACAGGGCTTCCACCTGAGCCTTTTCGGCACCGGGACGCACGAGATCCGGAGACATTTTGTCTCCGGTGAGAAAATTCAGCGCTTTCAGTATGAAGCTTTTTCCCGCACCGGTCTCACCCGTCAGCACGTTCATGCCCGGGGCGAATTCCAGTTCCACGTCGTCAATGAGCGCCAGTTGACGGATTCTGAGCAGTTCCAGCATGAGGGTATCCCGTCAGGGAAGGTTGATTCGTTACAGAGAGCGAACTGTATCCAAAGTCCTGTCCGTTTGCAAAGGGAGAGCTGCACCTGTTCCGCCTGTAACAGTCTTGCGGGGTGCTTTCAGTGTAGCGCAATTACTGAGAAAGTCTCGGGTCCAGAATATCTCGCAGGCTTTCGCCGAGCAGGTTGTAGCCCAGCACGGTGAGAAGAATGGCAAAGCCCGGAAAGAGCGACATCCACGGGGCGATTTCCAGCACCTCTTTGCCTTCCATGAGGATATTACCCCAGCTTGGCATGGGGGGCTGCACGCCCAGTCCGAGAAAACTCAGGGCCGATTCCGTGAGGATGGCACCCGCCACACCGAGCGTGGCGGAAACCAGCACGGGGGCAAGGGCATTGGGCAAAATATGAAGACCCATCAGGCGGACCTTGCCTGCACCGGCGAGCCGGGCAGCGGAGACAAAGTCGCGCTCACGCAGGCTCAGGGTTTCTGCCCGCACAAGACGCGCCACTCCCATCCAGGAGGTCAGGCCGATGACGATCATGATGTTGTTCAGGCTTGGTTCAAGAAAGGCGATAACCGCCAGAATGAGGAAGAAGGACGGAAAACACAGCATGATGTCCACAAGCCGCATGATGGCTTCGTCCACCCAGCCACGAAAAAAACCCGCCACAAGCCCTAGTGCTATGCCGATGCTGACGGAAATGCCCACGGCCACAAAACCGACCCACAGGGATACGCGCGCACCGTACAGCATGCGCGAGAGCACGTCGCGGCCAAGGGCATCGGTCCCGAAGGGGTGCAGGGCACTCGGTGCCTGCAGAATGGCATTGAGATCAAGTGCCGTGGGGTCGTGGGGGCTGATCCATGGAGCCAGCACGGCTGCACAGGACATTACGCCCACGATGCACAGCCCCAGTGTGAGCAGGCCGTAGCGCAGCCAGAACTGGCGGTGCAGCAGTCTGCCTACCAAACGGGAGAGGGAAGCACTCATCAGGCGTCTCCTCCCGTGCTGCGAATACGGGGATCTGCCAATCCGTAGCACAGGTCTGCCAGCATGTTGCCCGCAAGGGTAAGCACCGCACCCAACACAAGATTGCCCATGATCATGGGATAATCGCGCGCCATGACAGCGGTGTAGAACAGCTGGCCCAGACCGGGCAGGGCGAAGATGGATTCGATGATCACCGATCCGCCTATGAGTCCCGGAATGGAAAGACCGAGTATGGTTATCACGGGCAGCAGGGCATTTCGCAGGGCATGCTTGAAAATGACGGTCCAGAGCGGCAACCCCTTGGCGCGTGCCGTCAGGATGTAATCCTGCCGCAGCACTTCCAGCATGGAGGAGCGCATGAATCGCGACATCCCCGCAAGGGAACCAAAGGTGTAAATGAAGATGGGCATGGCCATGTGCTTTACAATATCAAGCACTTTACCCAGTGGTGTCAGGCTGTTGTAATCAAGCGATGTCAGACCTGATATGGGCAGCCATTGCAGGTGTATGCCGAAGTACAGCATCATCAGCAGGGCAAGCCAGAAACCGGGCATGGCAAAGCCGATGAACACGAAGACCGCACTCACGGAATCGAACCAGCGGCCCTGATAGTAGGCGGCTGCCACGCCTATGGGCACGGCAATGAGCAGGGTAAGCACCATGGAGGCGACATTCATGCCCACCGTAAGCGGCAGTCTTTCTTTTATCTTGTCCCATACGGGGCGGTAGTCGCCTGACATGGAACGGCCGAAATCCAGTCGGACCAGCCGTTCCAGCCAGTTGATGTATTGTATGTGCAGGGGCTTATCCAGCCCGTAGAGCTTTTCAAGGCGAAGGCGTGCCTCCTGTCCGGCCAGCGGATTCATGGACGTCTGCAGGTCGGTGGGGGAGCCCGGAGCCAGATGGATGACCCAGAAACTGATTATGGTGATGCCCCAGAGGACAAGGAGCATCCACCCCAGCTTGATGAAAACACGCTTGAGAAGACCGCGCAGGGCGGTGGGAACGTTCTCGGTAAGGGGCATCCGGCTGGTGTCTCCTATTCTGCCATTTCAAGCCAACGGCCGATCTGACGCACTTCGTCGTCCCATTCGGGAGACAGGCGCACGTTCAGAAAGTCGTTGTAGGAAGCGTCCAGATAGGTGAGGCATTTCTCGATAAGGAACATCTTTTCCAGAAAGGCTGCATCCGGGTCATCATCCTCAGCGTCGGCTTTTTCCACCTTGGGCGTCTTCAGTCCGCCAAGGGCGAAGTCTTCTGCCTTCAGAGAAAGCTGCCATGCTTCAGGATCATGCTCGATGCGGATAAGTGCACGGTTCACCTTCTTGCCGGTGGAAAGGCCAAGGCGTGCTTCGCGCAGTTCTGAAAGGTTGCCGGATACGGTAGCGGTTTCAAGGGTTTCACCCTCGCCGCCCTGTACAGAAACGCGCTGCTCTACATAGAGGAAATAGGGATCTCCGTCAGGAGTCTGAAACTGTCCGCTGCGGGTTTCGCTGCGGAACCAGAGCCAGGTCAGGTATTCCTGTCCGAGCACCACGTCTATGGTTTGTCCGAGATAGGGAGTGTCTGCCATATAAACTCCTAGGCGAAGCGGGTGGGTTCAAGGGTGTCGAGCTTGTTCATGACATCCTCTCCCTTGAGCTTTACAGCAAGGGCGTAGGGGGTCATGGGCTCAAGGTCCAGTCCGAAGGTGGTGGAGAAGTATTCCTCAAAAAGCTCCAGAACCTTGGATTGGGTGGAGGCAATATACACCGCACCCGTCTGGATGTTCCAGACCGCGTTGAATTCGGCAGGAATGGGGAACGAGCGGGCGCGCAGCTTGAGCTGCACCTGCTCACGCAGTTCCTTCTTCCGTTCGCGGGAAACGTATTTCTTGCCCTGTTCCTTGATCTTGCGTTCTTCGTCGCGCAGCGCCAGTGCAAGGTGCTTCTTCAGTACGGCAGAGGGGATGCGGCGCGTATCAAGGCGCAGGGAAAAGGTGATGAACTCGCCCTTTTCCGGCGGCGCGGTACGCCAGAAGGAATCGAGCATGTCGTCAAAACATACCCAACCCCAGCCACGCTCTTCTGCCGTATCCTCGATTTCCTTGAAGGCGAACTGCTTGAGCTTGTCAGGTACCTGAGCCCAGAGTTCAGAAGGTACAGGTTCGGTTATATGATAGCGGGTGAAGCTTGCGCTTGCATTCATGAATCCCATGGGTAACTCCTTTGTGTTCGCCGAAGTGTGTAACGCATCTTGCGCCATATCGCCAGAGAAACAACAGCCCCTATATGTTGATAGGGGTGCAGAACTGGGCAATGAAAGAAAGTTCGCAAATGTTATTCATAATTTTCAGGTGGTTGATTTGAAAATATGCACAATTTTAAAAAAAGCGATTGACTAAAGTACGTTTTCGGGTAGTTTCCACCTCCGCGCCGATGAGGCGAACGAAACGGTTCTTTCACAAACAGATCAACGCCTTTTTCACCCGATGCGGTGAAGAAAAAAAAGTTGAAAAGATGCTTGACGGGGTGGTGGATTTTCGATAGCTTGAAAATCCGCCTCTGCGACAAAGTGTCGCGTTTGTGAGGCTCTGAGGTTCTTTGACAATTAAATAGCGAGTTGGACAGAAAGATATCAGCTAGCGTGATTAAGGGAATTAGCCCCCTTGATCATGAAGACACAGATTTGAACTGGAGAGTTTGATTCTGGCTCAGATTGAACGCTGGCGGCGTGCCTAACACATGCAAGTCGAACGAGAAAGTTCCTTCGGGAATGAGTACAGTGGCGCACGGGTGAGTAACGCGTGGATAATCTACCCATTGGTTCGGAATAACAGTTGGAAACGACTGATAATACTGGATAATATGGCAACGTTAAAGGTGGCCTCTGCTTGCAAGCTACTGCCAATGGATGAGTCCGCGTCTCATTAGCTAGACGGTAGGGTAACGGCCTACCGTGGCAACGATGAGTAGCAGGCCTGAGAGGGTGGCCTGCCACACTGGGACTGGAACACGGCCCAGACTCCTACGGGAGGCAGCAGTGGGGAATATTGCGCAATGGGGGAAACCCTGACGCAGCGACGCCGCGTGGAGGATGAAGGTTTTCGGATCGTAAACTCCTGTCAGAAGGGAAGAACCCTGCGAAGATTAATACGCTTCGCAGCTGACGGTACCTTCAGAGGAAGCACCGGCTAATTCCGTGCCAGCAGCCGCGGTAATACGGAAGGTGCAAGCGTTAATCGGAATCACTGGGCGTAAAGCGCTCGTAGGTGGCTTTGTAAGTCAGGTGTGAAAGCCCACGGCTCAACCGTGGAATTGCACTTGATACTGCATTGCTTGAGTTCGGGAGAGGGTAGTGGAATTCCAGGTGTAGGAGTGAAATCCGTAGAGATCTGGAGGAACACCAGTGGCGAAGGCGACTACCTGGACCGATACTGACACTGAGGAGCGAAAGCGTGGGGAGCAAACAGGATTAGAGACCCTGGTAGTCCACGCTGTAAACGATGGATACTAGGTGTCGGGGGCTTGACCTTCGGTGCCGTAGCTAACGCGTTAAGTATCCCGCCTGGGGAGTACGGTCGCAAGGCTGAAACTCAAAGAAATTGACGGGGGCCCGCACAAGCGGTGGAGTATGTGGTTTAATTCGATGCAACGCGAAGAACCTTACCTAGGCTTGACATCCCTGGAACCTTCCCGAAAAGGAAGGGTGCTCTTCGGAGAACCAGGAGACAGGTGCTGCATGGCTGTCGTCAGCTCGTGCCGTGAGGTGTTGGGTTAAGTCCCGCAACGAGCGCAACCCCTATTCTTAGTTGCCATCAGGTGATGCTGGGCACTCTAGGGAGACTGCCCGGGTTAACCGGGAGGAAGGTGGGGACGACGTCAAGTCATCATGGCCCTGACGCCTAGGGCTACACACGTACTACAATGGCGCATACAAAGGGCAGCGATACCGTGAGGTGGAGCCAATCCCAAAAAGTGCGTCTCAGTCCGGATAGGAGTCTGCAACTCGACTCCTTGAAGTCGGAATCGCTAGTAATCCTGGATCAGCATGCCAGGGTGAATGCGTTCCCGGGCCTTGTACACACCGCCCGTCACACCACGAAAGTTGGTTCTACCCGACATCGGTGAGCTAACCCGCAAGGGAGGCAGCCGCCTACGGTAGGGCTAATGATTGGGGTGAAGTCGTAACAAGGTAGCCGTAGGGGAACCTGCGGCTGGATCACCTCCTTTAAGGAAATTTGTCCAACTCGCTATTTAATTGCAAGGAGCTTCGTGCTCTTTGACAAGTGAATGGTTGGTAACACGCAACACGCTATGTGGTGCCTGTGATCCAAGTATTACACTTGGCTGAAGCTTTACGCTTCTGCTCATTGACAATCGATAGGGACGGAAAGGAAGTCTAAGAAAAATAAGTTATTAAGGGCATTTGGTGGATGCCTTGGTGCCAGAAGGCGATGAAAGACGTGGTAGGCTGCGATAAGCAGCGGGGAGGAGCCAAACATCCTTTGATCCGCTGATCTCTGAATGGGGAAACCCAACCGGAGTCATGTCCGGTTATCTTTGAGCTGAATACATAGGCTCTTAGAGGCGAACCCGGGGAAGTGAAACATCTCAGTACCCGGAGGAGAAGAAATCAAACGAGACTCCCTCAGTAGCGGCGAGCGAACGGGGATTAGCCCAAACCGGCTGGTTTCGACCAGTCGGGGTTGTAGGGCGGCCAACATTGATCTGTCAGTAAATAGGGGAACGAGCTGGGAAGCTCGGCCATAGAGGGTGAAAGCCCCGTACCTGAAGTTGAACACAGCATAGGCCGTACCTGAGTACTGCGGGACACGTGGAACCCCGTGGGAATCTGGGAGGACCATCTTCCAAGGCTAAGTACTCTCTGGCGACCGATAGTGTACCAGTACCGTGAGGGAAAGGTGAAAAGAACCCCTGTTAGGGGAGTGAAATAGAATCTGAAACCAGTTGCTTACAAGCGGTCGGAGCCCACATTTGTTGGGTGACGGCGTACCTTTTGCATAATGGGCCTAGGAGTTGGTATTACCGGCAAGCTTAACCGTCTACGGCGGGGAGGCGAAGAGAAATCGAGTCTTAAACGGGCGTCGAGTCGGTAGTGCCAGACCCGAAACGTAGTGATCTAGCCATGGTCAGGTTGAATCTTCAGTAAAATGAAGTGGAGGACCGAACCGATAGACCTTGAGAAGTCTCCGGATGAACTGTGGCTCGGAGTGAAAGACTAATCAAACTGCGTTATAGCTGGTTCTTTCCGAAATATATTTAGGTATAGCGTCGTGCGCTTATCATCAGGGGTAGAGCACTGAAAAGGCTAGGGCCCACACCCGGGTACCAACCCTTATCAAACTCCGAATACTGGTGAACGAAGCACGGCAGTCAGACTGTGGGGGATAAGCTTCATAGTCGAAAGGGAAACAGCCCTGACCGCCGATTAAGGCCCCTAAATATCTCTTAGTGGAAAAGGATGTGATCTTACTTAGACAATAGGGATGTTGGCTTAGAGGCAGCCACCATTTAAACAGTGCGTAATAGCTGACCTATCGAGTGAGGTTGCGCCGAAAATGATCGGGACTGAAGAGATATGCCGAAATCGCGGATTCATAGTAATA
>JBKEAK010000132.1:0-11071 GCA_047972125.1 Halodesulfovibrio sp. | reverse complement strand
GTGACGAAGACATTTTTGCCAGCATAGATATTGCAGAAAACAATAATGGGAACTCCTGAAGATGAATGGTTTTATTGTATTTTTTGTTTTGAAGTTTTTTGCCTCCGGCGGGCAGGGGGATAATCCCCCTGCACCCTTGGAGGCTGGTATCAACGTCGTTCGGGAGTCTCGGATATGCGGGGTGTCCCATGGCTTTGAGAACACGGGAAACCCTTGATCGCATGCAAGCTGGCCTGCGGTAAGCCGTACCATGAAGAACCGGGTACCAGTTACCTCGCTGTTACGGGGTACAGGGGGATTATCCCCCTGTCGGGTGGAGGGCAGCGCCCTCCTGGCCGGAGGCCAACAACGCAAACTCTCTTGAATAAATTCTTATTGCCTGACTGCCTACTTGGTCCACGGCGCGTCGCCGTTGTTCCAGAGGGCGTTCAGGTTCTGGTAATCGCGCAGGGTATCCATGCACTGCCAGAAGCCCTGATGCGGATACATGGAAAGCTGCCCTTCTGCGGCGAGGCGCATGAGCGGTTCTTTTTCCAGATCGCAGTCGGGGTCTTCGGTGAGGTAGTCGAGGAACTCGCGTTTGAACACGAAGAAGCCGCAGTTGATGAATTCATCCAGCACGGGCTTTTCCTGCCACGAGGTGATGTTACCTTCGTCGTCGGTTTTTACGGTACCGAAGCGGGAGGGCATCCGCACGCCGGTGAAGGTGCCGATCTTGCCGGATTTCTTGTGGAATTCCACAAGTGCGTTGATGTCGATATCCGACACGCCGTCGCCGTAGGTCACCATGAACCGGTCGGTATCGATGTACTTGGCCACCTGCTTGATGCGGGCACCCTTGAGGGTGTCTTCACCGGTATCGCACAGGGTTACCTTCCAGTCGGTGCGCGGCGAGTTGTGCGCCTGCACTTCGCCGGAGGCAAGATCCACGGTAAAGTCCGTGTTGCGGATCTTGTATTCCCAGAAATACTGCTTGATGTATTCGCCGCGGTAGCCCAGCGGCAGGACAAAGTCCTTGTGGCCGTAGCGAGCGTAGCGGTTCATGATGTGCCACATGACGGGGCGGCCGCCGATTTCCACCATGGGCTTCGGCTTGTATTCGGTCTCTTCGCGCATGCGGGTGCCTTTGCCCCCGCAGAGGATTAATGTCTTCATATGCGTATTCTCGGCGCAACAGGTGAAGCTACATGTTCAATACGGCTCCCCACTTGGGGAGTTCTGCTTCCAGATTCCAGTATGAGCGGATGAACGCCTCGCTGGCGCGTGCGGCATCCTGTCTCTGTTCCGGCGTCATTTCGGTTTGCATGATGGCGAGCAGTTCCTGCCCGCCGGACGCCGTTGTGTATTTTTCAGGGAAATCTATCACCGGATTCATGAGAATGCCATCGGGAACGAGCGGCAGCACAACCTTGCACCCGAAGGCAAGCGCCTCGATGGATGCCGTGCTGGTGGGAACGAACACGAATACGGCCCTTTGCAGGGCATCCGGCAGGGTGCCGGTGCATTCTTCTGTATCCGGTTTGGCTGAGCCGGCGGCAACAAAGCGTTCCAGTATGTCCTTGAACGGACAGAGCGGATGGCCTTTGAGCAGCAGCTTCATGCCTTGTGATGCCCGCGCAGCCTCAAGGGCTATGCCGAGCATGGTCGTGTTTTCCTTTCTGTCTATGGAGCCTGCGAGCAGGATGGCGTGTGCCTCACCTGCCCCCAGTTCCGCCGCCTTGGCGAACAGACCGTTCACGTAGAGCGTGCGGATGGATTCCACCTCTTCCACGCGCGGATACCCGCAGCTGCGGAACTCTGCGGCGCTGTGCGCACCCGATGCGGCAATGATGTCCGGCAGGGGCAGTTGCAGCGGCAGGCGGGCAGAGTGGGTGGATTCCGGCGCATGATAGAAGTGGAAGTAGTTGCGGGAAAAGGCCGCATGCTGAAAACCGATGACATTGGCAACGCCGTTGTCCTGCGCGGCACGGCAGAGAGCCTTTTCCCATGCGTGCATTTCAAGGCAGTAGACGGTGCGCTCCGGTGCCGGAATGCTCCTGAACAGGGCCTCGTATGCGGCATGAAAGAGAATGCCCTCTGCACCGGTTTTTCCGGCGGTGGAGGCAAGCCAGTCGCGGCGCAGGTAGGCCCTGCATGCGGGGCTGAACGGGGCGGCAACTGCGGCATCGCACAGCTGACGCGAGAGCATGAGTCCCTTGCCGGCCAGCAGGCACCAGCGCCCGAGCACGGTAAACAGGGCAAGCAGCGGCAGGTGCTCCTGCAAAAGCGATATGCGCGTGCCGTTGGCAAAGTGCGTTGCTGCTTCATCCACAGACTGACGGAAGCGCTTGCCGCCAAGGTTCACGTGCATATACAGCCATGCAGTTTGTGCGGCGTTTGCGGCAAAGCGGTCCTGCAGGGGGCCGTAGAAGCGGTTTCTGTAGGCTTCGGGGGTGCCTGCATGGGCGGGCGAATAGCTCACCATGAGCGTGTCGCCCTTGTGCGGCACCCGTTTGGACAGTGCAGGCAGTTTGCGGCGGGCACAAAGGCCCTGCACGAAAAAGCGCACAATGACGGCCAGCGCCATGAGCATCTGCCATGCAACGCTGCCCTTGAGCAGCGCGGGCAGATTGCGCACCCTGCCCAGCAGCGTACGCCTGCGGACATGGGCGAACACGCCGCATTCCGCTGCCACGCGCCGGATGGCGGCGTTCAGTCCATGGTCTGCACAGCAGGCGTGGCACGAGGCATATTTGCCAGAGGCAAGCAGCGTGCGGATGGCCGCAAGCTGCGCCGCCCGCAGCATGAGATCGCTCTTGAAGGGGTTGCGTTCCGCCAGCAGAGAGAACCACCATGCGCTTGCGTCCGTTTCGCCGATACGCAGCCATGCGCGGGCAGAGCGGGAGCCCAGACGGGCCTCGCCGAGATCGTGGCACCATTGCGCAAGCAGCGGGCGCATCGCTTCGACTTCATCATTCACCAGACGGGCTGAAGGGAGCAGCGTGGCGCTGTCGCACTTGCGCTCGAAGACGCCGTTGCAGATGTCTGCGGTGGCTGGGTCGCCCGACAGGCAGAATCCGTGCGCAGCACCGCTGAGCACGGGGAGCAGAACCAGAGGCAGCCTGCTGTCGAATATGACCAGAGCGGGTTTTGTCATGGCTACATGTAACGCTGTCTGATGGTGTCCGCCTTCATGTACTGGCGGATGATTTCAAGATCCTCGGGCGTGTCCACGCTGATTTTGGCGGAAGACAGGTGCACGGCTCGGATGCGCTCGCCGTGTTCAAGAATTCTGAGATACTCGTTGTATTCGAGGGTTTCCAGCGGGGTGGGCTTCCATGCTGCATACTGGCGCAGAAACTCCGTGCGGAAGGCCACGAGAAACACCATCTTGAGCATGGTTTCCACGGGGGTGCGGGCTTCGCTGGGCAGGTCGGTGCGCGAGCAGTACATGACGTTGTTGTTCAGGTCGAGCACAGCCTTGATGTCTGAACCGCGGTTCTTTTCCTTGTAGGGAGTTACGCCGAGGGCGCACTTGACCGAGGCATCGTTCTTGATTTCGTCCACGATGCGCTCAAGGTGCTCGGGGTTCAGCAGCGGCTCATCACCCTGCACGTTCACCACGATGTCGGATTCCACCTTGCCTATGGCTTCGGCAATGCGGTCGGAACCGGTCTGGTGCGCGCTGCTGGTCATGATGACCTGAATGCCGTTCTTTTCCGCTTCTTCCCTGATCTTCTCGCTGTCGGTGGCAAGATAGACCGCGTCAATGTTGCGGGCGAGCATGGCACGCTTGCAGGTGTGAATGACCATGGGCAGGCCTTCGATATCAATGAGCGCCTTGCCGGGAAGACGGCTGGATTCGAGGCGCGCGGGGATCATGGCTATGACTTTCATGAGATGTTCCTCGTATATTCCGGTGCTATTCGCCGATAACGCCTTTGAAGGTACCCACCGCGCCGCTGAATGCCAGATGGATGGCAGCGCAGTCCGGCAGGTAGGTGATGAACTGCATGCCGATATCCACCATCCAGCGCATGTCGGCTTCGGTTCTTGCCACGTAGCCGCCTGCGGCAACGCCTGCGTCGCGTATCTTGCGGATGCAGGATTCCATGTAGCCGCGTACTTCGGGGTGGTTCACCTGTCCGGGCATGCCGAGCGCCTGCGAAAGGTCGTATGCGCCGATGTAGATGAGGTCCAGATGCTCGGTCTGCAGCACGTCATCAAGGGCGTCTATGCCCTTTTTGCCTTCCAGAATGACGCCCACGAGGGTCTTTTCGTTCTGGATGTCGGCATGGCGGGCAATGTCGCCGCCGGAATAGTTGCCTGCCCGCGTGAAGGGCGAGAACCCGCGGGTGCCGAGCGGATGATACTTGCAGCAGCGCACGGCGGTGCGGGCATCTTCGCCGGATTCCACGTGGGCGGTGATCACGCCTTCCACGCCGATATCCAGCGACTTGAGAATGCTCTCTTCATGCACGCTGCCAAGGCGGATGATGGGGTGGCAGCCTGCGGAGGCTGCGGCACGGGCCATGTCTTCCGCGGTCTGAAAGCTCGTGGGACCGTGCTCCAGATCGATGATGGCAAAGTCGAAACCGGCGGCGGCCGTGACGTTCATGACCGCTGCGGAGGGGATGACGCACCAGGGGCCGAAGACCACTTTACCGGCGCGGAGTTTTTCCTTGAGGGTACCGTTGAGCATGGTTCTTACCTCACATGCATATGTGAAATGTCTTCAATGACGTAGGGAGTCAATCCTGCCAGCGTGGCCGTTGCGGTAAGGCCGCTGCCGACGCCTATGGAGGCGGCGCAGCCGGCCGCAAGCCCTGCCTGCACGTCGGACCGGGCATCGCCCACCATGACGCTGCGCGAGGCGGGAATGCCCAGCTCGTTGCAGCACAGGTGAATGCAGTCTGGTGCGGGCTTGGCTTCTGCCACTATGTCGGCCCCGGCGATGTAGTTCACATGGTCACCAAGGCCGAGGTGGCGCATGCACAGCCACGCACGTTCCGTCTTGTCCGTGGTGGCAAGCGCAATGGCCACACCGTTGCTGCGCAGGGCGTCGAACAATTGCCTGAGACCCGGCAGCGGACGGATAAAGGTATCGAGAAGGTCCAGCGACTTGGTGTCCACCTCTGCAAAAACGTCCACGAACAGCTGGTGCGTGTCCGTGATGTCGTTTTGCGCAAGGTAGTCCACGCCTGCCTGCAGCACGATCTCGCGCTTCTTCAGACCCACCGGTCCTTCAGGCTTTATGCGCATGGCGCGGGCGTCCACGCCCATGGCTTCCATGATGCCGGTCACGTGAGCTGAGGCAAGGCCGAGGGCCGCCCCCACGTGCTCGGCACGCAGTTTGACCATGTTGGCCCAGTAAGTGTGAATGTCGATGAGCGTGCCGTCTTTATCAAAGACGGCAAGCCCGACATTACTGATTTCGCCCTGCGGCAGAATGATGGACGCGGCCATGGCTACCTTGCGATATACTTGAGGTTGTCCTGCACCAGCTTGACGCCCTTGGCCACGCTGGAGCGGATGGCATCGAGATTGGTGTCGAAGTCGTCCAGCGCCAGCTCTTCGCGCACAAGGTTGCGGGCAAAGGTGCCGATGGAAACGCCGTGCACGGTCAGCCCGCACATGCCTGCCAGTTCGCCGGTCTTGCTGTTGGTGCCGCCGGAAAGCAGAATCTTGCAGGGAATGCCGGTCTTCTCGGTCAGCTCGGCACAGGCCACGGCCTGCAGCGTGGTGCGGAAGGTATCAGGCCCGCCGCTCATGGGCGCGCCGTCTGCCTGAATCATCAGGCGGTCGCCTGCCACTTCCTTGGCCTGACGCATGCGGCTGGCGAAGTGCTTGTTGGAAAGCTCGGACCTGTCGATGCACATGCTGATGAACTGGTCCGGCACAAGCGCGGCAATGGTCTTCCAGTCCTGCATCACGGCTTCGTCATCGGGAATGATGGCGTGCAGTTCCACGTTTTCCGCACCGGCGGCGAGGCAGCGGGGGATGATGTCGTTGAAGTCCACCTTGCGGGTGAAGAATTCAATGGCATCGTTGGGGCAGACCTCGGCACAGTTGCCGCAGCCGATGCAGCGGGCGGTGGTGATGACGTAGGGTTCGCCTTCCTGAATGGCAAGCTGGTCGCACACGGGCATGCAGCTGCCGCAGGCGATGCAGTCGTCTGCGCGGATAAGCGCCTTGCGCACGTGCGGGTCACCCTTGAGGCCCACGCTCACGTTGATGAAGGGGCGCACGGTCAGGTCTATGCCCAGTTCCGGTGCAAGTTCGAAGGCGCGGTCTATGCCGCGCATGCCAGCGCGGACCACTTCTTCGTTGGCGGAAAGGTCAATGCCGTGGGCACCTGCAAGGGTGTAGATGATGCACAGCTTGTAGACCTCTACGGGGTCTTCGTTGCCAGCGCCGCACACGACCTTGAAATACCGGCCGCTATCAAGAATGGATTTGAGTTCTGCGTATCTGCTCATGGTCTCTTACAGGTATTCGGTTATGGGGGTGTAGAAAGAAGAATGGCCTGTGGGGGTGATGATATGCAGCCCCTCATGCTGTCTTCTGGTGAGCCATGCGTCTATCTGGTGCAGGAACCGTTCGTTCCAGCGGTGCCTTTCTATGTTGAGCGCATGTTCGTGCGTATCAAATTTTTCGTCATAGTGCAGCGTGTGGTCGCTGTTCAGATAGCCGTCCATGCCTGCAATGAAGACCCGGCGGGCACCCATGGCAATGGCCACACCTGCCAGCAGCACCGAGATGGTGCGGCAGTTGGAGGATATCATGCCATTGGTGATGTCGAAGTCGGCATCGAGAATATCGTTGAACACCAGCGGTTCATACGGGCGGTCGAGATAGTCGTCTATCAGATCGCCGGGCAGGTTGATGCCGAGCAGCAGGCTGGAATCCGGATGCACGGTTTCAATGTGCGAGACAAAGCGCTTGGCGTTGTTGAACGCATGGTAGTCCGGCACGAACAGGGCGCCGAGGTTGTTGGCGCCGAGCACAATGGGCTTGTGCAGCTTGATGAACTGGCGGATTTCTTCCTGCTTTTCCTTCAGGCTGGGGCCGTTGGCGAGAATGAGGATATCCTTGCCCGCATGGCGGTCCTGATAGGGCGGATGCGGTGCGGGAATGCAGTTCTCACGCTCTTCACCGGGCACGCAGAAGTGCTTGGCACCCATGTAGCCCACAACGCCCTGACCGATGAGTTCGTCCACCAGCCTGGGGTTGAAGCCCGTGGGGTTGAGCTTGCGGATGTACGACATGGCGTTCCAGATTTCATCCATGCGGTATTCCTGCCGCTTCATCAGTTCCTTGGGGTAGTTGGGATGCACGTTGAAGATGCCGGAAATCATGTACGGCAGCTGGTAACCCCATGGCGTCTTGCGCATGATGTCGAGGAAGTAACGTTCAATCACGTTCAGCACGGGCGAAGGATTGTAGCGTTCCATGCCCTGCACCCTGAGGTAGCCGAGCAGGATTTCCGTGGGCAGGTTGCCCGCGCCGCGCCCTATGCCGAAGATGGTGGAATCCAAAATATCTATGCCTACGGCCAGCGCCTCGATGGAGCTTGCAAAGGCCATCTGCGTGTTGTTGTGGGGGTGGAAGCCGATCTTCAGGTGCTTCAGTTCCAGCAGCGGTTCGAAGATGGGCCGCACGTGGAAGGGGAAGATGGAGCCATAGCTGTCGCCCACATAGGCGTAGTCTATGTCCGCATCGGCAAGGCGCTTGATAAGCTCCTTGCGTTCGTTTTCGGTGAAGCAGATGTAGCCCATGCACTGCAGGGAAGAGAGATAGCCCTTCTGCTTGATCTGTTCGCACAGCGCCAGAGCAGCGGGAAGATCATTCTTGCCTGCCGCAATGCGGATCATGCTGGCCACGGACTCTTCTGCCGGGGGCAGGTCTTCAAGGTCTATCTTGCCGTAGTCGCCCATAAGGGCGATGGCCGGACCCTGAATGTTGCCCACGGTTTCGCGGAGCAGGTCTTCGGGCGTTAACCGCCAGATGCCTGTGCTGTTCTTGGGGAAATATTTTTCCGAGCTGCGGAAACCGAGCTCGACGAAATCCACACCGGTTTTGGACAGGGCCTTGTAGGACTCGCGGACAAGTACCTGCGAAAAGTCCCAGTTGTTAACGTAGCCGCCGTCGCGGATGGAACAATCAAGAATTTCAAAAGGCTTGTTCAGATTCATGGGAACCTCGTTCCGCAATGGGATGACTTCACATGGTTATCTGGCAGATCAGTGTACTTTCCAGTGGGGGCGCTTATCCAGCAGGTCGCTCTTTTCAAACTCCGTGGTCGACATGACCATGGTGCGTATCTTTCTTTCGAGCTTCTTTTCAATGGGCAGGGCAACGTTTTGCAGTTTTACCGGGTCCACGTTGCCTATGACCAGAACGTCTATGAGTCCCGAGTCTATGCCCTTTGCGTAATCATCGAGAATATAAACCTGCTGTACATCGCCAAGATGAGTGAGAATCTGATCGATGACTCTGTCTATGCCAAAATGCTTGCGGACAATGGAGCTTATTTCAGGGAAGAAGGGATGCTTGGCGTTGGCCTTGTAGAAGATGTTTCTCCCTTTTTTCTCCTTGTCCAGATAGCCGGCCTGACTCAGACCGTCGAGTTCTTCCTTCAGCGCGTTGGGCGAAAGTTGGAACTCGGCAGAGAGTTCCCTAAGGTACGAAGATACCTCGGGATTGAGAAAAAGTTTCAGCAGCAGCTTAATGCGCGTCTTGGATGTGAAGAGTTTGTCGAGCATGGTTTTATGTTAAGGAAAACTGTACAAAATGTCAAAGGGCGGAAGTGCCGCTTTCCTCCTCCGGAGAAAGAAAATCATGTCGTCTGCCATTGCCTGATCGTGCAGGGTCAGGGCTTTTTCGTCGCCTATCACTTGTGCAGGTCGTTGTAGATGAGTTCGGTGAGGCGAAAGTCCCACGGGGTGTCTATGTCAAAGGCCCGTTCCACGGGAACTTCCACCGCCTTGACCACGCCGCCGAACAGGGTGTCGTACTTGAGGATGGAATCGGGGCGCGATGCGTAGCACAGCGGGGTTATGTCCCAGCACGAGGGAGCGTCCTGCCGTCTGGTGATGGTGGAATCGAGCGGCACGGCAATGCGTACGTTGGCCTGCGCATCCAGCGTCACCATGTTGAAGAAGGGGCTTCTGGTGGTTTTTACCACGGTGAAGACGGTGTCCGCATCGGTGCTGACGAGCTTGTTCACGCAGGCATCTATGTCTTCGGGCGAACGCAGGGGAGCCACTGCAGGCACGGAGACGAACACGTCAAAGTCGCCGTCAGGGTCGTTGGCACGCAGGTATTCCACGGCATGCCGCCATGCCAGCCGTTCGGGGGCTGCGTCCGTTGCCAGTTCCGCAGGGCGCATGAAGGGCGTTTCCGCACCGTATTCACGGGCGACACGGGCTATTTCTTCATCTTCCGTGGAAACGATGACCCTGTTGATGTGGGTGCTTGCAAGCGCCTGTTCCACGGCGTGGGCAATGAGCGGCTTGCCGCCCAGCAGTTTGACGTTCTTGCGGGGCAGCCCCTTGGAGCCGCCTCTGGCGAAGATGAACCCTATGGCTTTCATGTCTGTGCCTTTGCTGTGGGGCCCCGGCCATAACGGTGGGGGCCCTTTTCTTCTAGATATTGTAGATGGTGGTCTTGTAGTTCGCCAGATTCGCGGGGTTGGTGAACCATTTGACGGTCTGCTCAAGGCCGTCGCGCAGCGAATACTGGTGCTTGTAGCCGCAGAGGGAACGCAGCTTGGTGCTGTCGCACAGCAGGCGCATGACCTCGGACTTTTCCGGGCGCTTGCGCTGTTCTTCCGTCACGATGGCGGCATCGCTGTTCATGATGGAGCGGATGGTCTCGAACAGTTCACCGATGGAGATTTCCACATTGGTGCCGATGTTCACCTCTTCGCCGATGGCGGCATCGCATTCTGCCAGCGCTATCATGGCTGCGCAGGTATCCAGCACGTAGTTGAAGTCGCGGGTGGGGCGCAGGTCGCCGAGGGCGATGTCCTTCTTGCCTGCCGCAATCTGGGAAATGATGTTCGGAATAACCGCGCGGGCGGACTGGCGGGGGCCGAAGGTGTTGAACGGGCGCGCCGTGACCAGAGGCAGATTGAAGGTGTTGAAGAAGCTCTTGGCAATGGCGTCTGCCCCTATCTTGCTGGCGCTGTAGGGGGACTGCGGCTGCAGGGGGTGGGTTTCCGCAATGGGCACGGTCAGGGCCGTGCCGTATACCTCGCTGGTGGAGGTTTGCAGCACGCGGGAACAGCCTGCATCAAGGGCGGCCTGACAGATGTTCAGGGTGCCGCGCACGTTGGTATCCACATAGGCGTCGGGCGCAACGTAGGAGTAGGGAATGGCGATGAGCGCGGCCAGATGGAAGACCACGTCGATATCTGCGCAGAGCTTGCGGCAGAAGTGCGGGTCGCGCACGTCGCCGGTAACGATTTCCATGTGCGCAAGCTTGTCCGACTTTTCGAGCCAGCCCCAGTTGTTGAAGGAGTTGTACAGGCAGAGTGCGCGCACCTTTGCGCCGCGTTCCACCAGCATTTCAGCAAGGTGGGAACCGATAAAGCCGTCTGCTCCGGTGACGAGAACTCTCTTGTTTGCAATGCCGCTCATGAAAGAACCTCTTGTACGTCTGATTGTCGTTTCCGGGCCCGCAAGGGTGCCTTAGCGGCGGGCCATGGCTTCCCGTATGGCGGGATGGGTTGTCAGCATGTCTGCCACGGCTTCCCAGAAGGGTTTTTCCGGTGTGCCGGGTACCTTGATGTATTGTTCGACGAACTCGCGGTAGCGCTCGTTCGGGGTGACGATGAATTCCCTGAAGCTGTCAGGGGAGTGCACGTCGGGATTCAGCGCCCGCGCACCGAAGGTGGCGAGCAGCTTGTGGAAGTATTTTATGCCCACGTAGCCGTGTTCCAGCTGGTCCGTGGTGGTGAAGAGCATGGGCTTGGCAAACAGCGCCCCGAAGGAGACCGAGGTGGAGTTGTGCAGAATGACCAGTTTGCACCGGCTGATGAGCTCTGCGCTGCCGCCTTTGATGATCTCGCGGTCGCCGAACACGCCGG
>JBKEAK010000131.1:0-4350 GCA_047972125.1 Halodesulfovibrio sp. | reverse complement strand
TTCAGCCCCGGCTTAGCGGGAATGTGGTTTTGCTAAAAACGAAGCTTCGCCATTAACCTGCCCCTCCCGCATTCATCATGTGGGGCTTCAAACTGCTGACAAAATCATTTCTGATATTTTTGGCTCCGCCGGGCAGGAACCTAACGTTCCTGCACCTCGTATAAGCGATGAAAATCCGTTTCTGGACTTCAGCCCCGGCTTAGCGGGAATGTGGTTTTACTGAAAACGAAGCATCACCATCGACCTGAAGATCCACACTCATCATACGGGGATTCTTCATGCATTTCGGGTGCATGTGATTTCAGGACAAATCTGTTCCCAGAATCCAGCCTTCTGTCTGCCGCATGCACTCCAGAACCTTACTGCGGGCTCCGGCATGGCCGTCAGCTACATCGCCATGTTCCGATGGCATGCCCCAATCCGGCAGGCGGCTTGCACAGGCGACCTGCACCGCGCAGAGAAAGGCATCCAGATAATCACCGCGCCAGTCGTTCAGCATGGTTCCGGCAAAGGCGTGCGGCACGTCCAATTCAAGTCCGCCATTCTGCTCTGCATACCCGCCAAGCCCCTGTACCAGTCGCGCCCTGTTCTGCGCCCTGCGCTCTCTCTGTGCCGCTGGTCCTTCCTTGTAGGAATCGGAACCGATCACGGCCCGCGCCACAAGGGCGGGATAGGCTTCCAGCAACAGGCGGGAATCCCCTCGTATGCGTAGCGGAAACACATCCGCTCCGCTTTCCAGAACAATGGGGGCAAGCGCATGAAACATGCGCCCCACCGGCACATAGGCAAGGCTCATGGGGCTTATGGCATTGGCGACCACGTCCGTCAGCCTGCGGATGAGCTTGCGTCCCTTGGGGCGCTTGGCCATGACCGCATAAATAGCCTCTGCGTACTCTTCCCGCGACAGGCTGTCCGCATGCCGCACATAGGCCTCCCATTCTGCAGGCCAGCCCGCTTCTGCAAGAAATTCCGCAGCCTGACCGAAGGGAAAGTCCAGCCCAGCAATCCAGCCGTACTCGCCGTCGGACGATTCTGCAGTATCACCTGAGTGCACAACATCGCAGCATTGATCTGGGAACCGGCTTTGCGCGTCAGCAAGAGCTTGCCGGAAGGCTGCAAGCGACTCCAGCCCCCGCAGGGAATGCAGTGTCAGCCTGTTCCCCTCCAGCGTGCAGGTGGCGCAGGTAATGGGCTTTTGCCGCGACGGGGCGGATGTCATGTCAAAACCGCATATGGTACGCGCAGCGGGCATGGAACCTCCGTTCAATGAAAAAGCGGCGTGATGGTCACGCCGCTTTCAATATCCTGCAATCCTGTCCCGCGCAAATCCCTGCGGATTGCTGTGGAAAACTTTACTGTCCGATCGCCTTGGTCTGGTTAATCAGGCTGAACAGCATAGACAGGCTGAACAGGCTAACCAAGCTGATCAGGCATCATGCCTAATCGTCTTCAGGCTCCTGCCTGCATTCTGGCGGCGACATGGTGGCATGGTCATAGAACACCAGCTCGGGCGCAGCGGGAATCTCGCCAGCTTCGGCAAGGCGCCGGTAGAAGAGACGCAGCCCCTCCTGTTCCTTTGCCCGCAGGTTGTAGACGAGCCCCTTGGTGAAGTAGGTGCGCATGTCTTCCTTGGACAGGTAGCCCGTATCCGCAGCCATGGAAACCCTCTGCTCCATGTTGGCCACGCCCCAGTCCTTGGCACGGATGAACAACGTTGCGGGATCGCGGTTGAAGCAGCCCTCTTCCACGGCCTTGCGGGAAATGACCCACACACCGAAGATAAAGGGCAGGCCGGTCCATTCGCGCCACGCCTCGCCAAGGTCCATGCGATAGGGATAGCGGTCGTCGGAACGCAGCCGCAGGGCATCGTCGCCAATGCACAGGGCTGCCGTGGGCAGATCGCCCGATTCAATGCTCTCCATCACCGAGCCGGTTTCATACTGCACGTTGATCTTGAGATAATCGCGGAACAGCATGCGCAGCAGGCAGGCCGAGGTATGCGACTGCGCCGTGGTGAGCACAGTTTCACCTTCAAGCTCCCATATGGGCTTGCGGCTTATGAGCAGCACGCTCATCACAGGGCCGCAGCTGCCTATGGCGATGTCCGGCACCAGATAATACTGGTCAGCATGGCGGGCATATTCAACGGATGACGCAGAGGCCACATGCAGCTCGCCCCGCGCCATCATGTCATTCAATTCAGCGGGTGCGCCATACACGAGCTTGAAGTCGCGTCCCATGACACCGCTTTCCATGGGGTAGTAGATGGGCAGCACGTTCAGATATCTGATGCGCCCTATGCGTAGTTCCTTTTCGGTCAAGCTACACCTCTGGCTGGGGATCGATGAATTCGTAAGTCATGTTACGCTGGCGGGGTTCAAAGCCTGCTGCGCGGACAATCTTGTGGATATCTGCGCGGGAAAGGCGGAAGGAAACCCCGGCGGCGGCCACCACGTTCTCTTCGATCATCAGAGAGCCGAAGTCGTTGGCACCGTAATACAGGGCCAACTGAGCAATTTCCGGCCCCATGGTCACCCACGAAGCCTGAATGTTGTCCACGTTGTCCAGCACGATGCGCGACAGCGCAAGCACACGCAGATACCCGGGTGCCGGTTCGGGCGTTACCTTGATATTGGTGTTTCCGGGCTGGAAGGTCCACGGAATGAAGGCGGTGAACCCGCCCGTGCGGTCCTGCACTTCGCGCACTGCAAAGAGATGCTCAATGCGGTGCAGGTGCGTTTCCTCATGCCCGAACATCATGGTCGCCGTGGTGCGCAGGTCCTGATAATGGGCTTCTTCCATCACTGCCAGCCAGCGCGAGGCGCTGCACTTGTTGGGAGAAACCTTGCTGCGCACTTCGTCCACCAGAATCTCTGCTCCGCCGCCGGGAATGGAATCCAGACCGGCCGCACGCAGACGGGCGATGACCTCTTTCACCATCAGCCCTTCCAGCTCCGCAAAGAAAACGATTTCCGGCGGCGAGAAGGCATGCACGTGGATGGAAGGATAGGTCTCCTTTATCCAGCGGATCATGTCTTCGTACCATTCCAGACGCAGATCGGGATGATGCCCGCCCTGCATGAGAATCTGCGTGCCGCCCAGAGCAATGGTTTCCTCTATCTTGCGGCCCAGCTCCTCGCGGGTGATTACATAACCGCCCTGCTCGTCCGCCTTTTCTGGCGGGCAGAAGAAGGCGCAGAACCGGCAGGCGCAGACGCATATGTTGGAATAATTGATATTGCGGTCAGCCACATAGGTGACGATGGTGTCAGGGTGCTTGCGCATGCGCACGGCATGGGCAAGGGAGCCGAGGGTGAACAGGCTTGCCTGCTCATACAGCACCCGTGCCTCGGCAAAATCTATGCGCCCGCCCCGCAGCACTTTTTCTGCCACGGCAATGACGGCCGGATTCTCGTTAAACGCGCTACCGGACATCATGCGGCACCTCCTTTGCCTGCGCAGCCGCAGGCGGAAGCACCTGACTGCACGGGGTTGTAGAAAGCATCGCGGCGCACCGGGGTGAAACCGGAACGGCGGATCATCTCATCAAGCTGCACCGTGGTCATGGCCTGATCGGACTGGGCACCGGCATCGTGGCCGATCTTCTCTTCCACGATGGTGCCGTCCAGATCGTCCGCACCGAAGTACAGAGCGGTCTGCGCCGTTTTCACGCCCAGCATCACCCAGTAAGATTTGATGTGCGGAATATTGTCCAGCATGAGGCGACACAGGGCGATGGTCTTGAGCTTGTCCAGACCGTTGTGCTCGCCGTAGCGTTCGGCAGGGAGCTTCAGCAGGCTGTTTTCCGTGAGGAACGGCAGGGGAATGCAGCAGGTGAACCCGCCTGAAATATCCTGCTGACGACGCAGCCTGTCCAGATGGTCCAACCTGTCCTCAACGGACTCAATGTGTCCGAAAAGAATGGAACAGTTCGTGGTAATACCAAGAGAGTGCGCTTCGCCGTGCACCCGCAGCCATTCATCCGCCGTGGACTTGCGCGGGCATATCTGCTCACGCACGGCAGGAGCAAATATCTCTGCACCACCGCCGGGCATCATTTCGAGCCCTGCGGCCTTCAGGCGGGTAAGCACTTCAAGGGTGGTAATGCCTTCAAGGTGGGCAAAGTGGGCAATTTCCACGGCCGTGAATGCTTTCACCACAATGGACGGAAAAGCAGCCTTCACCTTGCGAATGGATTCTTCGAAAAAGGAAAGGGGCAAGGTGGGGTGACAACCGCCCACGATATGGATTTCGTTGAAGGGCATGCCGTCGTGGTCGGAAATTTTGCCGACGATGTCGTCCACCGAAAGGCGGTATGCACCGGGCTGTTCCGCCTTCTCTTTCTGGAAG
>JBKEAK010000130.1:0-2558 GCA_047972125.1 Halodesulfovibrio sp. | reverse complement strand
AGCCGGGAACCTCTATATCGTCACCGGCCAGTGCCAGCAGCTCCGGCGGGGGGCTGCCTCCGAGCAGGGTGAGCGTGGCATCCGGCACCTGCTTTTTCACGAGAGGCCAAACCTCTTTCGCCAGATACAGGGCCGCATCCACATTGGGATTATGGCGATAATCACCGCAGAAGACCACACCGTGGGGTCTGTCCGCAACAGCGGCCGACCTGGAACATGGCATCACGTCAGACACAACGTCTGGCACAACGTCCGGCACAACGTCTGGTAACGCCGCATTCAACCATGCCACATCCTGCCCCGTGGGAATGACCACGATATGCAGGTCCGGCAGCTCGGCAAGCAGGGTCTGCCTGTCCGCCTCCGTCACTGCAATCACAGAGCTGGCCCTGCGGCAGGTTTCCAGTTCCTGCCTGCGTTCGCGCTCCCATGTTTCCCGCGCAGCCGGATCAGCTCCCTGCACCGAGAAACGGCGCTCCTCACGCTTGTACTCCACGTCCATTTCATCCAGCACCACGGGAATGCCGAGCGAATCCCACATCCCTTCAAGGCAGATATGCATCCAGAACCGTTCCAGATGGATGATATCAAACCGGCCGTTGCCAAGCAGGGCCTGCACCCTGTCCGGCAGCTTGCGCGAAAACCTGTCCGATCCTTCGTGCGGATAATTGAAAGGCACTGCCTCCACCCGAGCACCCAGAGCCTCAAGTGCGGATACATCTTCCGGCTTATCGAATGCGGGCATGAAATAGGTGGCCACGACCACGTCAAAATCCCTGCACAGCATTTTGACAAAGAAATACAGGCGGGTCACACCGCTGGAAGCAAAGCGTTTGGGCAGGTTCTGCGAAACGAACAGCAGGGATGGCTTGGCGGATACCATGGCTTATGCACCTGCCGTGGCTGTGAATGCTTGGTACACGGCTCCATAACGCGCCAGAAACGCCACCCTGTCTTCGGGGCTCAGAGCCGTACACTGTGCGGCCTGTTCCTGCACGGCAGCGTGGTTCTGTTCCAGCGTTCCGGCCTTGTCCCAGTTGCGCACGAAATGCAACATGAGTTTGGCAAAGCCCTTTTCCGCTTCTGCGATGTTCATGCTGTCGCGGTAGCGGCTGAACAGAATCTGGTTTTCCACCAGCAGGCGGGGCAGAAACCTGCGCCATGCGCGCAGCGTCTTACAGTCATCATGCCAGCGGAAGAAGGCCAGCGTTTCTTCCACCTTCTCCCACCGGTAGCCGGACAGGATAAGATGGTGCCAGAGATCCACATCCATGAAATAATCAAGATCAAGGTCGAAACGGAAACGCTCTATGGCACTGCGCCGGAAAAACACCTCCGGAGTGACCAGCAACCATTCCACGCCCCCCGTGAACGGAGATACCTTTTCGGGCGCGTTGACGAACGAACGCTGCGGCGCTCCGGCAAGCGGGGTATCGTCCGATACCATCTGCAGGCAGTTGCCGAGCACGACATCCGTTGAACTGCTCTGCGAAAAATGCTCCAGCGCACAGGCAAAGGCCCCCGGTGCAAACCAGTCGTCAGCATTAAGCCAGACCACCACATCGCCCGTGATGCGGCCCAGCGCCTTGTTCAGGGCGTCGGACTGCCCCTTGTCCGGCTCGCTCACCCAGTTAAGGTCAATACCGAGGCAGCCGCCACCCAGCGTGCCTGCCGCCACTTCCTGCTGCAGGCGTGCCAGAATATCCGGCGTAGCGTCCGTGGAGCCGGCATCTCTGAGCACGGACTGAATGCGGAAGTTGCCCTGCTGTTCAAGAGCGCTGCGCAGTGATTTTTCCAGATACTGGCCAGAATTGAGACAGGGCGTGATTACGGAGATTGTCAACGGACGTTCGGTCATGCTTTGTCTCCTGCCGTTGCTGCTTCTTCCATCGCAAGCAGACGCAGCGAATTTTCGAAATGGCAGGAAAGCAGGCAGCGCCTGCATCCGGCAAGCTCTCTGCGTGCCTTGGCAAATTCTTCGGAACGCCACAGGGTGGTCAGGTCTGCTTCACGCAACGAGCCGATTTTTCTGTCCATTCCCCAGCAGGTCACAAGATTCAGCGCCTCGTCAATGCAGATTTCACGCTGCGGACCAAGGCACCGTTCAAGTCCCAGCCACGCGCCTTCGCGCACAAAAGCGGCCATGCTGCGCAGGTATTCCGGTGAATTGGTCACCGGAGCGCCCTGTTCCTTCAGCGTTATCAGCCGCTTGGCCGCCGCTTCCAGAGCCTGCCATTCCGGCATCTGCGATGCATCGGCATTGGCCAGGTGCACATCGTCCGCGTACAACTGAAAAGACACCAGCAGGCCGTGCGTACCAGCGAACTCCACAAGAGAATCCAGCGAATGCACGTTGCGGGCGGATACGGTGACAGAGATGCCCATGGGCATGAGCTTAAGCGCCGCCGCAGCCAGCAGATGCTCCATGGGCTGCTTCAGCGGAATGCCCCGTATGGCCTGATACAGGTCGGCATCCAGCGTATCAAGCGACATGCTCAGGCTGCCTATTCCCGCTGCCGCAAGGCTGCGCACACGCTTTTCCGTCAGCAACACGCCGT
>JBKEAK010000129.1:0-4366 GCA_047972125.1 Halodesulfovibrio sp. | reverse complement strand
CGGGCTGGCGCTTGCAGCATGCAACATCGTGCGGAGTGTACCAGATGAGATGCGTAGCGCAAGTCACGCTGTATCCCGTCATGATTTGACAAGCCTTGACGTTTTGCCCTGCTGTTCTGATCTGGATAATCTGGTCCGGATATTTGGGCCCGGATATTCTGGCACGCGCTGTGCTGACTCCGATGCTTCGGCCCTGCTGCTTTGAAAGACAAAGGCTTCGTCGGATATCCCGGCGAAGCCTTTGATTAATGACGAACCTTCGTTTTCAGTACAGCCGCATTCCCGTTAAGCCGGAACTGAGGCCCAAGACGCGGATTTTCATCGCTTATACGAGGTGCAGGAACGTTATGTTCCTGCCCGGCGGAGCCGTTTTGCGTATCTCAATCTACGGCACCAGCAAAAAGCTAACAGATACGCGGCAACTGTTCGCCTTCCAGCATGGAGAGCAGGCGGTGGCCGCCGAGCGGGGTTTCCAGCACCACCTGACCGGCCTTGCCGGGGCCTTCTTCACCGCTGCGTACGGTGCCTACCTGTGCGGCTTCTGCACCGTAGGGCATGGAACGCATCAGTTCCAGCGCTGCCTGCGCCTTTTCCTGCGGCAGAATGCAGATAAGCTTGCCTTCGTTGGCAAGGTAGAACGGATCAAGGCCGAGGAAGGAGCAGCCGTTACGCACGGATTCGCGCACAGGCACATCGGCTTCGCGCAGGTTAATGCACACGCCGGACTGCCCTGCAATTTCATTCAGGGTGGTGGCGAGTCCTCCGCGGGTGGGATCGCGCAGCACGTGAATGTCGCCGATTTTGGAAATGAGCGCCTCCACCATGTGGTTGAGGGGCGCGGAATCGCTCTTGATATCCGTGGCAAAATTCAGGCCCTCGCGGCCGGAAAGCACGGTAAGCCCGTGATCACCCATTGTGCCGGAAACAAGCACTGCGTCGCCGGGGCGGGCGCTGCTGCCGGTGGGGGCGGGGCTGGCAAAGATTTCGCCTATGCCGGTGGTGTTGATGAACACCTTGTCCACCGCGCCTCTGGGCACAACCTTGGTGTCGCCGGTGACAATGGTCACGCCCGCCTCGGTGGCAGCGTTGGCCATGGAAGCCACAATGCGTTCCAGCGTTTCCATGGGCAGTCCTTCTTCAAGGATGAAGCCGCAGGAAAGGTATTTGGGGCGTGCGCCCATCATGGACACATCGTTCACGGTGCCGTGCACGGCTAGGGTGCCGATGTCGCCGCCGGGAAAGAAAATGGGGTCTACGGTGTAGCTGTCCGTGCTCATGGAGAGGGGACCGCTGATTTCCAGACGGGCCGCATCGTTCATGGCGTTCAGGATGGGGTTGTCGAAATACTTGAAGAACAGGCTGCCGATGAGGCGGTTGGAGGCCTGTCCGCCACTGCCGTGGTCCAGAAGAAGAGTCTGGTCTGCGAGAGTTGCTTTGCTCATGATGATTCGTCGCTGGCGTTAAACGGAGTATTTGTAGTAGGCGGCGCAGCTGCCTTCGGTGGAAACCATGCAGGGGCCGACAGGCTTTGCGGGGGTGCAGGCCTTGCCGAAGAGGGGACAGTCGCCGGGCTGCATCTTGCCCTTGAGCACCTCGCCGCATTTGCAGCCGGGGGTGGGCGGTGCCTCGGTAACAGTTACGTTCAGCGCCTGCAGTGCATCAAAGTCCGCGAATTCGTCCCTGAACACAAGGCCGCTTTCGGGAATGCAGCCCACGCCGCGCCACAGGGCATCGGCGGTGCTAAAGACGGAGAACATTACTTCGCGGGCACGGGCGTTGCCGGAATCGGCTACGGCACGTTTGTACTGGTTGACGATGCGGTAGTCCTGCTTCTTGCGCTGTTCCACCATGATGAGCAGGGATTCCAGAATATCCACGGGGTCGAAACCGGTGATGACACCGGGCGTCTTGTAGGTCTGCGCCACGAACTGATAGGGCTCCAGCCCGAGGATGGTGGAAACGTGGCCGGGCAGCAGAAAGCTGTCTATGGTGCATTCCGGGTCGTCCAGCAGCACCTTAAGGGCCGGGGGAACCAGCTTGTGGAAAGAGAGCACCTTGAAATTCTTCAGGCCCTGCTGTTTGGCCATGAGCACTGTGCCTGCAACCGTGGGAGCGGTTGTTTCAAAACCCACGCCGAGGAACACCACCGTGTCGTTGGGGTTCTTGGCGGCAAGCTGCAGCGCATCAACAGGGGAATAGACTATTTCGATGCGGGCGCCTTCGGCCTTGGCAAGCTTGAGGTTGCGTCCCTTGGGTCCGGGCACGCGCATCAGGTCGCCGAAGGTGGCGAGGATTACGCCGTCTCTGCCTGCAAGGTCGAGAAAGGCGGCCACTTCGCTTTCGTGCGTTACGCACACGGGGCAGCCGGGGCCGGAAAGGTGCGTTATTCCTTCGGGCAGAAGCGGGCGAAGGCCGCTCTGGAAAATCGCCACGGTATGCGTTCCGCATACTTCCATGAATCTGAGGGGCTGGTCCATTTCCGAGTGGAGGCGTTCGAGAAGCCCCTTGCAAAGCGCGGGGTCTTTGAAGGAATCAGCTACGTTCACTATGGGCCTTCCTTGCAGGATAGGGGGTTGTGGCAGGCAGCCGGCCGGGCACCGCTCCCGTTTGGCTGTTTCATTGTGCTACGCGCCGACCGCAACCCTGTCAACGGTGTAGAACCTGCTTGAATTGTCAAACAGTTTTGCATTTTGCATACATACTTGCTAAAGCCGAAGGGCGGGGCTACTCTGCCCGCATAGAACCGTGAACAGCACAGGACCCTATTCATGACCGGTCAGCAAGCACAGCAGAAATCCTCTCTGCATCATGAACCCACGCCGCCGTTGCAGTTTTCAGACAACCCCCGGTGGCTGGTGCCCGATGCGGCCATGTGCCGCGCCTTGTGGGACAAATACGCCATGCCGGACCACATTCGCGAACACAGCGAACATGTGGCCATTGTGGCGGAGTTCATCGCTGCGGCCGGAGCGCAGGCGGGCATGTCCGTCAACGTTTCCGCCGTGGTAGCGTGCGCACTGCTGCACGACATTGCCAAATCCTACACCATAGTGCACGGGGGTAACCATTCCCAGCTGGGTGCAAGCATTGTCATGGAAGTGTTCGGCAACCCGCACATAGCGCAGGGGGTGCTGCACCATGTGCACTGGCCGTGGCATATAGATGTGGATGCATGGTGCCTGCCGCTGTGCATCATCTATGCAGACAAACGCGTCATGCATAACCATGTGGTCACGCTGGATGAACGGTTCGACGATTTGTACGTCCGTTACGGCAAAACGGAACGGATTCGTCAGCGGATACACGAGTCGTATCTGCAGGCGGTAGCCATTGAAACAGCTTTCAGCAGAAGAATGGGAATTCCTATCAATGCGTATTCTCTTGATAGCGGGCGGATGGTCCAGCGAACGTGAAGTTTCGCTTTCCGGCGCCCGCGGCATAGAAAAGGCGCTTCTTGCGCTTGGTCACGATGTTACGCGGTTTGATCCCGCGACCTCCATGGATGGACTTCTCGAAGCCGCATCCGCTCATGATTTCGCCTTCATCAACCTGCACGGCTCTCCCGGTGAGGACGGTCTGGTGCAGGCCATGCTCGACGCGGCGGGGTGTCCCTATCAGGGCTCCGGCCCTGCGGGCTCGTTTCTTGCGCTGAACAAGGCGGTGGCCAAGCAGATTTTTGTGCGCCATGGCCTGCCCACGCCGGAATGGGTGTTCCTGCCCGTGCTGCCCGCAGAAGACTGGCAGCCTGCGCTTGCCTACCCCCTGTTTGTCAAATCCAATACCGGCGGTTCCAGCCTCGGACTTTCCCGCGTTGATTCGCAGGCAGACCTGCATGCGGCGCTCAAGGCCATATTCGAAACCGGAGACGAGGTAATCATCGAGCCTTCGGTTACCGGTATGGAAGTGACCTGCGGCGTGCTCGGCGACAGGGCTTTGCCCCCGGTGCTGATTCTGCCGGAAAGCGGTGCAGGCTTCTTTGACTACAAGGCCAAGTATACGCCGGGAGCAGCCCGCGAGGTCTGCCCCGCACCCATTCCCGAAGAGGTTACGGCAGAGGCTCAGCGTATGGCCCTGACCGCCCACAGGGCTCTGGGGCTTTCCGGCTACAGCCGCGCCGACTTTATTCTCGACCCCGAAGGCAACCTGCACCTGCTTGAGGTGAACACGCTGCCCGGCATGACGCAGACCAGCCTGCTGCCGCAGGAAGCCGCTGCCGTGGGGTACAGCTTCGAGGACCTTATCGCCGAACTCATCAAACTGGGCCTCGCCTCCGCGCAGCGTCCATCCTAAAAGGCAGTTTCATGACGATCAGCTTCTCCAATTCCCTGTTGCTCAAGGCCTACAGCTCTCTCTGGACCCTCCTGCG
>JBKEAK010000128.1:0-10133 GCA_047972125.1 Halodesulfovibrio sp. | reverse complement strand
GCTGGCCCCCGAAGGCGGTTTTAATATTCTTTTCGAATGGCTATCTTGCCACCGAGCACGCTGAAGGTGTTTTCCACCACCAGAACGGCGTCCGGGTCCACGGCGAAAATAATCTCTTCAAGCGCACGCAGACGCAGGTTGTCCGTAATGGAATACACCATGTCGATGGGCGCTCCGGAATATCCGCCACGTGCGGGAATCACCGTCGCATAGAACTTGCTGGTCTCCGTAAGCTGCCGGACTATGGCGTCTGCCTTGCGTGTGATGACGCGCACGGCCTTGCGCTGGTTGAACAGCGACAGCACATATTCCGTGACCACCGAGCTGATGAACAGCATGACGAACGACGAAACAATCGTATCCGAGCTGAATCTGGAAAGCGCCAGCAGCATCACCGCCCCATTTATGGCGAAATAGAACATGCCGAAGCGGATGCCGTATTTGCGGTTGAGGATGACGGCAAGCACGTCCAGACCACCCCCGCCACCATATGAGCGCAGAATGATGCCGCTGCCCGCCCCCATGAAGGCGCCTGCGGCAATGGCGGCGTTCATGCCGTCGCGTATGCCGAGATCAAGCTGCACATACGAGGTCATCAGCGCAATGGCGCTCATGGTCAGCAGGTTGAGAAAGAAGAACCGCCTGCTCACACCCGTCCACGCTGCCGCGAACAGAGGCACGTTGAACATGAAATACCACTGCGAAAGCGATATGGCCGGGATGGCGCTATGCGCCACCACGGCCAGACCGTACAAGGCTCCGGGAACAAAGTTGTAATGCGCGGCAATACCGTTGTAGCCGACGATGAAGACAAAAGCTCCGAGCATCAGCAGAAAGGTATTCCATACGAGAGAATTACTCAGTGTTTTGAGCGAACTGTTCATGGGGTGCCACCTTTATCCTCATCCATCTTGGCGTCTTAGCATAAAGGGCAATGATGATACCCGCAAGAATAATACCCCCGCTGAGCAGCTGCGCCACGGTCACCGGTTCGCCCAGAACAAGCCATGCGGCAAGGCCGCTCACGGGCGGCAGGGTGTAGTAGAACATGGCGGACTTGGTGGCTCCGAGCACCTGCACGGCCATGTTCCAGAGCAGGTAGCACAGCAGCGATGCAAACACGGCCAGATAGACCAGCGACCACACAAGGGCAGAGGTCATTTCGGGCATGACAATGGTGCCGCCGCCTTCCCAGAGTGCCACGGGAACAAGGTAAATGGTCCCCAGCAGGCAGATGGCCATGAGCAGTGTGGTCTGGCTCAGCTTGTCGGTGACCAGCTTGAGCGTGTGGTTGTATACGGCGCTCATGAGTGCGGTCATGAGAATGATGATGTCGCCCGAAGCAAACTCCATGGTTGCCAGCCGAGTCAGGTCGCCGTTGGTTACCAGCAGGCAGACTCCGAGAAAGCTCACGCCTATGCCCACATACATGCGGCTATGGAACTTCTCACCCAGAAAACACTGAGCCGTCAGCGCGGTCAGCAAGGGAGAGAGCGTGGAAATGAGCGACATGTTCAGTGCGGCAGAGGTGTGCCCCGCCAGAAAGATCAGCGTATCAAACAGGGATATGCCGCACAGCGCGATGACGGAGAGCGGAATGAACAGCTTGAGAACTGCTGACCGTTCCTGCCACAGCGCGCGGATGCCGAATGGAACGAACAGCAGCGTTGCAAGCCCCCAGCGCAACAGGTTCAGGGTGCCGGGATCGCCCATACCGGCCATACCGCGTGAGGCAACAAAGTTTCCGCTCCAGTTGATGATGCTGAGAACTAGAAAAAGGTAGCCTGCAACATGCGTCATCTTGAATGTATTCCAGTTCATGTGCTGATTCCTGTGGGCCAGCCGTTGCCTGCTTCCTTGCAATCTGCAGAAAACCGGGACGGGCTGAGGCCGACTTGGCACCCTGCGGATGCCTATTGAAACGTTGAAAAACACACTGTCCGTTGCGGGTTCCGGCCACGGTTAGACCTTTCCCGGATGCGGCCATGTCGCCCTCGGGAAAGGTTTCACATGACCTGCACGCATGCGGCATAGAGCACATGTCGCGCCAAACCGATAACAGTGCGAAATTTCACATAGTATCCCTTGGAACAGCGGGTCATAACCGCACACAATGCGACACGCCTGTCGCAGCGACATGTCGGACAGGCCGGTGCCGCGTCGCCTTTTCGCATAAAGCGGCACAAGTGCGGCCACGGAACAAAAAAGGGGTGAGAAATTTCCCCGACGGGCAAAACAAAAGCGGCTTCCTGCACACGGAAGCCGCTCTGGCGCAAGGCCTTCCCACCCGGAGGGGACGGGGGGCCCAGTCTTGGGGAGTATCTTACGAAATGGCCGCTACTTAAGCTGGGCGGCGTAAGCCGGGCCATCGAGCAGTTGAGTTCTGTCAGCGTCAGGCGCGATGCTGATACGCAGCATCCAACCTTCCCCGTAGGGAGAAGTGTTCACGTGCGAAGGATCGCTGCCAAGGGCTTCGTTCACTTCGGTCACAGTGCCGGTGATGGGCATATGCAGGCTGCTGACGGCCTTGATGGATTCCACGGTGCCGAATTCATCGCCGGCACCGAAGACGGCACCGGCAGAAGGCAGGTCCACGAAGGCAACTTCGCCCAGCTGTTCCTGTGCGAAATCCGTGATGCCTACAACGGCAGTGTTGTCGTCTGCAATGCGTACCCAGGTGTGTTCGGGATGGTAGAGAATGTCTTCGGGGAAGGTAAGTTCGCTCATGATATTTCCTTTATGATTGCGTGCAGTTGGCAGAACATGCGGCCTTAACCGCGCAGCCAGCCTTCTGCGGCTTCGTACAGGCCTTCGGCCAGCGTGGGATGCGCATGAATGGTGTGGGCAAGGTCAGAGGCGGTAAGCCCCTTTTCCATGGCCAGCGCAGCTTCAGCGATAAGGTCGGTAGCGTGTGCACCGGCAATATGCGCGCCAAGAATACGGCCGCTGTTCTTTTCGCAGATCAGCTTGAACATGCCGGGCAGCTCGCCCATGGCCTGCGCCTTGCCCAGTTCGCGGAACTGGAAGACCTGCGAGCGGAACTCAATGCCCTGCTTTACCGCGTCAGCTTCGGAAAGGCCCACCGTGCCGATTTCGGGAGAGGTGAAAATGCCTGCGGGAATAACGCCGTATTCCAGCTTTCTGTCTTCGCCGAAGCAGTTCGCAACAGCGCACAGACCTTCTGCGGAAGCCACATGCGCCAGCATGACGCGGGCGGGTCCGAGCGCATCGCCAATGGCGTAGATGCCATCAGCCGTGGTGCGCATGCCCATGTCGGCCTTGATCCAGCCGCGGGCATCGGTTTCCACACCGGCTTCGGCCAGCTTCAGCCCTTCGGTATTGGGCGTACGGCCCACGGCTACCAGCACCACATCGGCCTCAAGGGTGGAATCTGCACCGGTTGCACCTTCCACAAAGGGGGAGGGACCGAGCACGCAGGTCACCTTGCCGTCTGCAACGGTGGCGCTCTTCACGGTCTTGGCGAGCTCCACACGAATGCCGTGCTTCTTGGCTTCGCGCTGCAGAAGGCGGCTCATGTCCTCATCCACGGAAGGAATGGGGAGCAGGCGGTTCAGACCTTCCACAACCGTTACCTGTGCGCCGAAAGCGCGGTAGATGAACGCAAGTTCGCAGCCGATGACCCCGCCGCCCACGATGACCATGCGGGCGGGAACGTGGTCGAGATTCAGCGCGTCGTCGCTGTTTATGATGAACTTGTGGTCAACGGGCAGCGAAGGCAGATCAAGGGTTTTGGAGCCGGTGGCGATGATGACGGCATCGCTCTTCACCGTCTCGGTGCCTTCTGCGGTGTGCACAAGCACGGTGCGGTCGGCACCAAGCTCTGCAGCACCACGGACAAGGCGGATCTTGAGGGCTGCGCAGGTCTTTTCCAGACCGCCGCAGAGCACCTTGCGGACACGTTCCTTGCGGGCGACGATGGCAGGCATGTCAGCCTTGAAACTTACGGCACCGGCCTCTGCGGACGTGGAAATACCGAATTCGGCAAGACGGGCGGCAGATTCGAGTGCCTCTGCCGAAGCCTTGATGGTCTTGGTAGGAATACACCCCGTGTTCAGACAGGTGCCGCCTACTTCGGCCTTTTCGACCAGCGTTACGGAAGCCCCGCGGCGTGCGGCTTCAAAGGCTGCGATATGGCCGCCAGGACCTGCCCCTATGATGGTGATGGTTGGCATTGCTCTTCCTCTTTGCCCGGACTGCGAACCGGTTAGAATTCGTGATGAAGCTTGTACGTGACAGGGAAGGCTTCGTGCAGGGAAGCGGTAACGAGACAGCCCTGCTGCATGATCTTTTCCACCCGGTCGAAAATGAATTCGAATTCCTCATCCATGTACACGGTCACTTCCAGAGCAATACCGATAACACGGGCGCGCTTCTTGTCGTCCACGCCGGTTTCAAGGGTAGCGGTGCCGGTTATGCGCTCGTACTTGGCGCCACGGGTTTCCAGCGCCTTGCCCAGTGCGCCGCAGAAGCAGTACAGCGCAGAAGAAGCCAGCAGCTGCTTGGCGGTACCGCCGCGTTCGTCTTCGGGTACGCCGTCGTAGTTGATATTGAGTTCGCCGAGAATCTTGGAACCAGTGTTAATGGTCTGCTTTTCACCTTCGCGGTCATATGAAACAATGACATGGGCCATATTGCATCTCCCTCGTGATTATTTGGACAAGGCCGTCCATTGGCCGCGAAGTAGCACAGTCCATACCAAGCCAATAAACACAATACATTTCAGCGTATTAACCAAAAAATACATAATTTGGCTTGACGCAACTCCCCGTACCACCCATAGAGAGCGACAGCCATGTCGCACACCATTCCGGCATGAATATGGCTTGGGGAGCCATACGACACACAGAGCAGACAGCGACACCCATGTCGCATTCCGGCCATTTCCTTCTCCCGTTATCTGAATTCCCGCCCACTGCTCATCACAAAACATAATTAAGTCAGTGCGTTGAAAAACAGGACACAAATGTCCTGAAAACGGCGCGGTATATGGATTGTGCTGGATTGAACAAACCAGCAGAGAACACACTCATGAAAAGCAAATCATACGAAATTCTACAGCAACGCCTGAATGAAGTGGAGGCAAGCCACACCCGCCTGCTCAACCACCTTCCCGGCATGGCCTACCGCTGCGTTGTCGAACGCAGTTATGAATACCGCATGGTCTTTGCCAGCAAAGGCTGCGAAAGGCTGCTCGGCCTTACCGTGGACGAAGTGATGCACAATCCTTCCAACACGGTGGAGCGCATGACCCATGAAGAAGATCTCGCCAAAATGCGCAAGCGAATCCATGAGGCCATAAGCCAGAGAAAGAGCTACGAAATTTACTACCGCGTGCGCCTTCCCTCCGATGAAACCCGATGGATATGGGATCAGGGCGAGGGGGTTTTCGACACCGCAGGCAACTGCATCTATCTTGAAGGCATAATGATGGACGTCTCCGCGCAGAAAGCGCGGGAGTTCAAGCTGAAAGAAGAAAACACCCTGCTGCGCACATCCGTTGCCAGCAACGAAGGCTTGAGCCGCATAATCGGCACCAGCGAGGCCATGCAGAAGGTCTACAACCTGCTCATCAAGGCCGCCAAAACGAACATGAGCGTCATCCTGTATGGCGAAACCGGCGTGGGCAAGGACCTTGCGGCCCAGACCATTCACGAAATGTCCAACGTGAAGGGACGCTACATCCCGGTGAACTGCGCAGCCATTCCCGAACAGCTGCTGGAGAGCGAATTCTTCGGCCACGTCAAGGGCGCCTTTTCCGGTGCCACCACCAACAGGCCGGGCTATCTGGCCGCCGCAGATGACGGCACCCTCTTCCTCGACGAAATTGCAGACCTGCCCCTGAACCTGCAGGTAAAGCTGCTCCGCGCGCTGGAAGGCAAGTCGTACACACCCGTGGGCTCGAACGATGTCAAAACCTCCAACTTCCGGCTCATTTCCGCCACCAACCGCAACCTGAGCGAGCTGGTGAAGAAAAAATCCATGCGGGCTGACTTCTTCTACCGCATCCACGTGCTGCCCATCGTGCTGCCGCCCCTGCGTGAACGCCGCTCGGACATTCCCCTGCTGGTGGCGGATTACGCCCGCAAGAAGGGCGTATCCAAGCCTGTGCCCAAGCAGATCATGCAACAGCTTGTGCGTCACGGCTGGCCCGGCAACGTGCGTGAACTACAGAATACGCTTGAAAACTACTGGGCATTCGGCGAGCTTGTGCTGGCCACAGATACCCCGTGCCCGGACATCTTCGACTTTGCCCCGCTGAAGGCGCAGGAAGATGAGCACAGCGCCTCTACCGTCTCTTTTTCCTGCGAGAGCATGCAGCCCAATTCGGCCACCCCGACAGGGGCTGTATTCCAGCACTCCCCCACGGACGGTTCCCTCTCCGACGCCAAAAGCCAGATTGAAATGCAGCGTATTCTGGTCGCTCTGGAACAGAACAGCTGGAAGAAGGGCAAAACCGCCGACACGCTCGGGGTGACCATCCGCACCCTGCAACGCAAGCTCAAGAAGTACGGCATAAAGCGGAATTCCTGAGTATCTAGTCATCCGAATACAAAAAGGGCCGGTACAGCGCACATACGCTGTACCGGCCCTTCTGTCTTTCAGGTCATCAGAATCAGAGAGGGCATGACCGGGGCATGGACAGACTCACTGCCACGCTCCGGTGCGGTTGAAATCGGCCCCGGCTTCAACGGACGGACCGCCACGAGCAGGAGGCTGACCAGCCTTGCCCCGGCAATCGCTACCAGCCGCAACCCATATCGGGCGGAGCACATAGTGCTCCGCCCGCATCTGTTTCCGATATGTCAGCTGTGCAACAGCGCGCTGTCACACACGTATTCCGAGAACGGGGGTACCCGTTAGGCTTCGGGATTCTGCTTGCAGAGATGTTCCAGAGCCTTGTCTTCGCGCACCATCTTGAACCACGACACAACAACCAGTGCAATGGGGATGAGCATCAGCGCGCCGGAGAAGTTCGCGAACACGCGCACGGGTCCGAGACCGCCCATGGTAATGGCGGCAAGGGCCAGACCTGCCTGAACCGCAGCCCAGTAGAAGCGGTGACCACGGGTGGGTTCGGCACCGATGGTAAGCTTGGTGGTGGCGGAGCAGGAGATGACGTATGCGCAGGAGTCTACGCTGGTTGCAAGGAAGATGGTGGAGAAGAGGCAGTAACCGATGAGCACGGCAGTGCCTGCGGGCAGGGTGCTGAGCACGGCAACCAGAGCAGCAGGGCCGCCGTTGGCATTGAGCACGCCCACGGCGTCAACAACGCCGTTAAGCTGGGCAAAGAGGGTGTAACCGCCGAACACGGCGTGAATCATGTACGAACCGGCAATGCCGCCTGCAAGACCCATGGCCACAACCTGACGAACGGTACGGCCGCGGGAGATACGGGCAATGAACAGACCCATGAAGGGACCGTAGGAAGCCATCCACAGTGCGTAGAAGATGGTCCAGTCCTGCGGGAAGGTGCCCTTGGTGTAGGGGTCGGTCCAGAAGATCATCTCGAAGAAGTTGTTCAGCATGTGACCGAAAGAGCTTGTGAAGTTATTCACAATAAACACGGTGGGGCCGGTCACAAAACAGAAGAACACGAGCAACAGGGCAATAACCACGTTTGCGTCGGAAAGCAGCTTGATACCCTTCTGCAGACCGAGAGAAACGGAAGCGGTGAAGATAACGGCGCTGACGCCGAGAATGATGAGTTCAAGCGTGAAGGAAGGTTCGATATGCAGCGTGGCAGCGAGTGCATGGTTAACGATCGGCACGGAAACGCCCATAACGGCTGCGTTGGAGAACATGAGGCCGATGATGAAGAACACTTCAATGGCACGGCCGATGCCGCCGTTCACCTTGTCGCCGAGAACCGGTTCAGCAGCGGAGCTGATGCGCAGAACCGGCTTTTTGCGCTTGTAGAACATGTAGCAGATGGGCAGCGCGGTCACCATGTACCAGGGCCAGGTAACAGGACCCCAGTGCAGCAGCACGTAGGACATTGCCCATTCATAGGACTGGCGGGAAAGGGGCTCCGCAAACATGGGCGGATAGGCAAGGTTGTAGAGCGGTTCAGCGATGGACCAGAACATGACCGCACCGGCAACACCGGAGCAGAACATCATGGCCAGCCACGAGTAGTTGTTGAACTCGGGCTTTTCATCAGCTTCGCCGAACTTGATTTCGCCGTACTTGCTGAAAATGAAGTAACCGGAAAGCAGGATCATGAACACGGTAACCCAGAGGTACCAGGTACCGGTGGTGTATGTGAAAGCGTTGTAAGCCGTCTTCAGAATCTCTTCACAAGACTTGGTGAACAGAATGGAGCAGGCAATGATGGCGACCAGAACCAGGGTCGCAGGAATAAGAATGAATTTATCAGGGCGAAGGTTCGGGGTTTCGTCGTTCGGTTTCATAGACATACGCGTCAGCTCCTCAAATAAGGATGTTCAGGGGGGGCTGTCCGTTTCAGGTTGAGACCGGGGTACCTCCCGGCCAATACCGTGTGTTTCAGCTGCATAGTACTCCAGATGCTCAGCTGGACGAGCGAATCAGGCGATACGTTCCCCTATAGGAGCACGTTTTGTGCCATTTTTCACAACTCAGCCCTAACCTGCTATGCTGTAAGGATATTCCCCGAGAACATGCTTCAATCTTCAATTGGCGGCGGCTGCGGGTAACGTCACGAATGTCGCCCCGCCTTGCTTTTCAGGCTTTTTCCGTCTCGCGCTTGCGCGCCTTTTCGCCTTCCTGAGCCATCATGACAAGCGAAAAAAATGGCCCGAATCCCCCTGTGTCGCAGCAAGTTGCCCTTAAATTCACAACCCCCACCCGGTACCCCCGCGGTATCCTTCGCAAACCGCGTCACAACTGTCGCCCCAGCATGTCGTCTGCATGCACACGCCTTTTTAGGGGGCATGAAAGGCGACATATATAAACCCAAGCACGACAGGCCCTCTTTGTGAAAGTTTGGGCAGAGCACGGGGGACACCCCTGTCGCCCCTGCATGCTGCCCTGCACACCACATTCACGCATTACACTGAAATAAAAGAATAAACATAAGTGGCACTGTTTTTGTAATCAGGAGGGGCAGCTGGACCTGCGCTCAGGCGCTTTTCATAATCACACAGGAGTCGGAACATGACTGTCAAAGCAAAGCGCGCGGCCCTTCTGGGCTTTGACTGCGCCATCCCCAAGCGCCTCGAGGCACTCGTTGCCGAAGGCGCGCTGCCCAACTTCAAGAAATTCATGGAAACCGGCAGCTACATGACCGAAGGCTACAACCTGCCTACGGTTACCCCGCCCTCATGGGCAACCATCTGCACCGGCGCTTACCCCCGCACCCACGGTGTTGAAGACTATTACTACTACGTTGAAGGCAGAAGCCTCGAACATAAGCAGACCGTACAGGCATTCGGTTCCGAAATCCTGACCGCCCAGACCATCTGGGACCGTTGGGACAAGGACGGCAAGAAGTGCATCGTCGTCAACTACCCCATGGCATGGCCGAGCAAGATGAAGAACGGCGTCATGGTCATGGGCGAAGGCATCTCCCCCGCTGAAACCCGCTGGATGGAAGAAGGCAACGCACACCGCGAATTCCTCGCTTCCGAAAGCGTTATTTCCAGCGACTTCTTCCCCATGGGCGTACAGGCCAGCTTTGACAAGGCACGCGGCTGGGCTAACCTTCCCGAATGTGACGAGCCTCTGGAATTCACCGTAGACATGGCCTTCAAGGAATCCATGTCCCCGCTGGAAAACCAGACCTGGTACGGCCTGTGCTGGGAAAGCGGCGACGACGGTTTCGATACCTTCGCGCTGTGCCCTGAAAAGGACTACTCCAAGGCATTCTTCACCATCACCACCGGCAAGTGGAGCGCCCCCGTGGTGCACGACTTCACCGTCAAGGAAGACGGCCGCAACGAAAAGGGCACCTTCCGCTGCAAGCTGATCAGCCTTTCCGACGATGCCGAAGAATTCAAGCTCTACATCACCGGCATTTCCGGTCATCGCGGCTTCATCGCTCCTGCTGACGCAGCAGGCGACATCGACTTCTCCCATGACGTCATCGCCAACGACATCGGCCTCGTAGGCTTCATGCACGGCATTCTGGACAT
>JBKEAK010000127.1:0-6533 GCA_047972125.1 Halodesulfovibrio sp. | reverse complement strand
TCCATCCGGAAGACACGTTCGAGCGCGTTATTCTGCAATGCCTGGAGCGCGGCACCTTCCAGAACCTCATCTTCGACAATCCCAACAGCCGCACGCAGGAATTCATGCGGGGACTGGTGGGGGGCTTTCTGAAGCTGTCGCCGGTCAAAAAGGCATTGATGGGCGATGCGCTGCGATCACGCTTTCTGCACGCCATCAGAAAAGGAAGCGGGGCCTGATCGGCCCCGTTCAAAAAAATCTACAGTCCCGCAACGCGGCGGACTGAATGCACCAGCCGCAACAGCTGGTTGGTAAAGCTCGCCTCGTTATCATACCACGCCACAATGCGCAGCATGCTGCCGTCCATGACGGAGGTAAGCGCGCCGTCCACCACGCTGCCGTAAGTACAGCCCGTGTAGTCGGATGAAACGAGCGGCTCTTCGCTGTATCCCATATGCTCATCCGCATGGCTTCGCAGCAGGTCGTTCACCTGTGCCACCGTTGCGGGGCGTTCCAGCTCGCAGACCAGATCAATCAGGGAAACGCTGGCTGTGGGCACACGGAATGCAAGACCATGCAGCTTCCCTTCCAGCCCGGGCAGCACCTTGGCCACAGTGCAGGCGGCACCTACCGGGGTGGGCAGCATATTCATGCCACAGGCGCGAGCGCGGCGCAGGTCTGAATGCGAACCATCCAGAAGTCGCTGGCGCAGGGTGTAGGGATGAATGGTCGTCATGTGCCCGCTGCGTATGCCGAATTCACGCAGAATGTGCTGTGCGGGCAAGGCCAGACAGTTGGTGGTGCAGGAAGCACAGGAGATAATTCTGTGCTCGGGCAGCAGCGCATCATCATTCACACCGGGGATGATGGTTATATCTGCCTCCGGTGCAGGGCAGGCAACCACCACACGCTTGGCTCCGGCGGCAAGGTGCCTCTCGTTGCTGGCCCTGTCCGCAAAAGGCCCTGCGGACTCCACGAGAATATCCACGCCTTGCCAGTTCCATTCCGCAGGCTGCACGGTGGTGTAGCGGACAGGATTGCCTGCCAGCAAAAATCCCCCATCGTGCGGTTCAACACCGTCAAAACGGCGATGTATGGAATCGTAACGGAGCAGATGGCGGGCCTCTTCCAGAGACATGATGTCGTTCACCACCGCCAGACGCAAGTACTCACCCGGGCGCAAAGAATCATCCCCGCCGCTCGCGGCAGCGGGCTGCTCTCCCAGCAGACGGGCCATATAGCGCCCAATGCGTCCGAATCCGTTAATCCCAATACTCGTAGGCATGTACCTGAGACTCCTGCAAAGCAACGTAGGAAAATGGCGCGGCACAAGACCCGCCATCGTGAAAAGACGAAAATGAGAACGGGCGGAATCTAGGCTTCCCAGATCTCCACGCTGTCTTCGGGAATTTCCAGATCCTCGATAAAGGCGCTGGCAAAGCCTTCTTCACCTTCAGGAACGATAACCACGAACTGGGCTTCCTTCTCGTTTCCGAACTCGGCAAAGGCCTTCATTCTGTCGGCCACTTCCTGCTCGGCGAAGAATTCCTTGGTGATCACTTCGAAGATGAAGGTGATACCCTTCTTGTTCTTGGCCGTGATGTCCGGAATGTGTCCGCCGACAGGGGCAGGCGCAGGAAAATCCTCATACCCTTCTGCCTTGAGGTCCCTGTAGCCCGATTCAAGCAGCGCTTCTATGACGGCATCGGCAAGGTCGTCGCGCAGATCCAGAATTTCATCATCAATGGACATAATGCCCCCGGTATATTTAGCGGATTCATGCAAAGATACGCCTGCCATGCACGTTCTCCAACCTGCCCTATGGCAGGACTGCGGAAAAAAGCAAGGAAGGGCAAAACAGCAACGGGCTGAAGCCGCCCTTTCAGGCTGCGCCAAACTAGACCCAAGGAGAAAACGCGTCAAGCACTCAGGCGCCTTCCCGCCCATACGGCGCCCACCTTGTTATATAATGATGGCGGGTGGTTTTTCCGTCCCCTCCCTGCCGGGGGGGCACACTGGTCAGTTGATCAATTTTACTTCTCACAATCATGAATTTTTTTCGTTTGCGCATTTCGCAAACATGCGTATTTTGATCCCACGCAATGACTGCATGCATCAGTACCGTTTTGGTACTGCAACTCTTCGCTCGATATCCTGTTTCTTGGCTATCGACACGTGTTCGTGAAACGATGACGCATTGCATGAGATTTACGCAATGTGATGTATTTCACGAAGTGCCTTTACAGACTATTTGCCCTGCACGTCCACCAAAAGACCTGCGAAGACTCAGCACTTGATCATATTTTCACAACCTCTTTTTTTTGTGACGCTGTTGTGATGTTTTCATGATCTGTCTGATGTCAAATACTACTTCCGGAACAATGCGACGCTTTTCACAGCAACGCACCATTTCCGGATATGAATAATTGCGCCTTATTGATGCATTCAAATTCAGACGCAGTATACCTGCACAGCAGGCTGCGTTGAAAAAACATACACTCTTTGGAGAAGAAACCATGTCTTTTGCTTTGATTCCGCTGCTGATGATCATCACTTTCACCGTTCAGGACCTTGTAGTCGGCAGCTACGACCTCGGCCAGCGCATCGTGTTCGCTGCTGTGGTATTCGCAACCGCCCTTCTGGGCATTGCCTTCCTGTACAACGAGTACAAGCAGGAAGCTCCTGAAAAGCGCTCCAAGGGCTTCTTCAGCTACTTCATGCACAACTAGTTTTTCTTTCCTTTCTGAAGGGTCACAACTCCTCCCTTCTTTCCGGACGCCGTTACGACTTGCCCGTAACGGCGTCCTGCTTTTGTTCTATCCCCCCCTCCTCGTTATTATATTCACAAAACTGAACAGTCGTTGTCGACATCATGAATTTGTTTTATATACACTGCCGATCTACTCTCACGACAAACGAGCCGGAGGCTTTATGAATCTTCGCCAGCTGGAGTTGTTCATCTCCCTAGCGAAAAACCCGAATATTTCTCAGGTAGCCAAAGAGAATTTCCTCACCCAGTCCGCTGTATCCGTGGCCCTCAAAGGTCTGGAGCAGGATCTTGGGGTGCAGCTTTTCGACCGCCTGAACCGCAGACTTGCCCTTAACCCCCACGGGCGCACCTTCATGCGCAACCTTGAGCCTGCATTGCAGAACCTGAACGAGGTGCTGCGCATTTTCGAAGGCGACAACATGAACGGGGAGCTTGTCGTAGGAGCCTCTTCCACCATTGCGGACTACATTCTGCCGCAGATCATGTTCGAGTTTGAAGACAGATACCCCAATGTCACCATAAAGACGGTCTTCACCAACCCCCACGACATAGCCGAGGGGCTGGAACAGGGCGACATAGATATCGGGCTTGTGGAAACCGAGATAGAAAGCCCCGATCTCGAATTCATCCGTCTGTGCAAGGACGAGCTTTTCGTTGTTTCCAGCGACGACGACTTTGCCAAGGAAGGCCCCTATTCCATTGAGGAACTGCTCAACAAAAAGTGGGTTCTGCGTGAGCCGGGTGCCGGATCGCGCGACACCTTCACCCATTACATGGGCGACTACATGAAGGACCTGCGCATTGTCATGGAAATGCACCACACGGTTTCCATCAAGCGCGTGCTGCAAAACCCCGACACACTGAGCTGCCTTTCGCCCTTTGCCATCCAGCGCGAGCTGGAACATGGCGAGCTCTTCAGGGTGCCGCTCAGAAACATGCAGCTCATCCGTCATTTCTACGCTGTCATGCACCGCGACAAATATCGCACCCGGCTGATGGAAACTTTCTATCACGCTGTGGAATCCTATCTGGGCACCGATCGACAGATCTTTTCCGAAGAATAAGAAGGGTATCCCGTGGCAAATAGTGATTGCTAACTACCCTTTTCTTGTGAATAATATCACGTGAGGCTCATGAAAATAACCCGGTCTGCTGGTTGTGACCGAGGTTTCGTGCTACAGTTGCCATATTGTGTATCAGGTGAAACAGATTCAAGAGGAGTTATGCATGTCGACTATTTCCAGAAAGAACATAATCATTATCGCAGCTCTGTTCCTGGCTGTCCTGTTCTTCGTGACCATGGGCGACGACAACGGAACGGAGGTAAAAACCAAGGATAAGCGCACCCCCGCTCTCTCCCTTCAGTTGCTGAAGAAAGGGAACGAACGCTTCGTAAACGGTGAAGCGCTGCATCCGCGTACCGACACCTACCGCCTTGAACAGGCCGGTACCCAGAGTCAGGGCGACCATGCCTTTGCAACCGTGCTGGGCTGCTCCGACTCCCGTGTTCCCGTGGAACGCATCTTTGATGCCGGTGTCATGGACATCTTCGTCATCCGCGTTGCCGGCAACGTGGTACAGGGCGATGAAGCCGGTTCCATTGAATACGGCCTTGCCCATGTGAATACGCCCCTTCTCGTGGTTCTGGGCCACACCCAGTGTGGTGCGGTTACTGCCGTCACCAACGCCATTGAAGGTCACGGGCACGCGCTTGAGCGCAACATCCCCGGCCTGGTGGCCCCCATTGCTCCCGCTGTTGAAAAATCCATCAAGTACACCGGCAAGCACGGTGCAGACGTTATCCCCGTGGCCATTGAACAGAACGTATGGCAGTCCATCCGCGACCTGTTCATGGTCAGCCCCAGCACCCGCGAGCTGGTCAAGAGCGGCAAGGTGCAGGTTGTCGGCGCCATCTATGACGTTTCCAACGGCCGGGTTGAATGGCTGAATGAAGAAAAGCCCGTGGAAATCCTTGCTGAAGTGGAAGCTGATCCCGCACGCGCCATGGAAGCCATGGCCGGTGAACACGCTGAAGCTCCCGCTGCAGAAGGCCACAAGGATGCCGTGGAAACCGAGCATCAGGACGTAGCCAAGGAAGCAGCACACGAAGCTGAAGTAGCTGCCGAGCCCGCCAAGGAAGAACAGGCAGAAGCCGCAGCTCCCGCCAATGCGGAAGAGCTGAAGGCCTTTGCCGAAAAGGCCGCTGAGGCAGCTAAGGCTGCCGCCGCCGCTGCAGAAGCCGCCATCAAGGCCGCTGAAGAAGCTTCCAAGGCTGCAGGTTCCGCCCAGTAAACCGGACAACACCTATTAAAAAGGCCGCTCCTCAACAGAGCGGCCTTTTTTTTGGTCCATTGCCCACCATCCCACCCTACCAGAAAAATGAGGGTTTTCCCCCATATAACCATTGGCGCAAGCGTACTATAGTGCCCTACCGTATTGGGACTGATAATATTTCGTATTCAACGGGGAGCGTGGCATGAAGTGGGTTTTATTGGCGGTGCTTGCAGCAGGCAGCACCTTGGGGATCATTTATGGCTATTTCACTTTTGCCAGCCAGCCAGCCATTTCATACTCCTCCATAAACGTTGATCTGCAGGTTGTGTATCCTGACGATGCTCCGGACAATTCCCTTTCCGATTCCGACATAGAAACCATACGCACCTATCTGCGTTCCAACCACAAGCTCTTCAAATCCAGCACGCTGTATATGAACTGCTACCCAAAGCAGACCGGTTTTTCGTATGAAGATCAGGTCAACTTTCAGGTTGTTGTTGTCTGCAACGATGGCTGCGTCTATGAAAGCAAACGGACCTATACGACAGACACCAACCTCACCAGAAAAATCATAGAAAAATTCTCAACAGCCTTCACAGTCATGAAACGCAATGAGGAAGGCACCCCCAAGCCGACCAAGATTACCTTCTGAGGACACCGCTCCTCTCAACACGCCCCCGGACACCTCCGGCACACCGCACGGTATGTATCGCGCGATATGTCGGAGGTTCTTTATTTTCAAAACTCGTGACGGCACGGGCACACCGCAACAGAAAAGCCCCACGCGCAGAAAATGTTGTGAATATTCACAGACTGCAACGATGATTGAATCAACCGCCGGAGTGGGCTATAGGAACGCGAAATCACTTTCCAACAGTTACGGAGAATCCATGCCCAAGAGCCAGACCATGCGCTATGCCTTCACCCTTACGGACACCAAGGGCACCGTCGGCTATGTTGCCTGCAACCCGGCAGACCCCATTTCCTTCGACAACGCCCTCGCCTATCAGGAAGCCCACCCCTACGACGAGTTCATGCACAAGTACCTGCTTGAGCAGACCAAAGAATTCAATGCTTCCCGCATGGAAGAGCTGCTTGGGCAGGCTGTAGGGGACGACGGCATCATTCGCCCGGTGCTGGCTGCGCTGCTTCTGGAAACCTGCCTGCTGAACAGCAGCCACGGCAAATTTCTGGCACGATTCCCCCAAAACGCGCTGGCCGAACTGCGGCACCACACGCCGCTCATCTATCTTAAATGGTGGATGCAGGAAGATCGCGATGCCCACAGAATATGGAGCGCCAAGTTCAAGTCCAACATGCAGGAGCACAGAATGCTGCCCCTGCCCGAGACCATGGAAGTCTTTGACCTGCCCATGCTCTATCCCGGCGAAGAACGTCCGCAGGCCGTGCCCGTAGCCGATAGTCGCGCATCGCTCGCCGCTGCACCGTACGGCACGCCGTGGAACCGCCCAGCGCCGGAACAGTCCGCCATGCTCGCGCTGGCGCGGCT
>JBKEAK010000126.1:0-3049 GCA_047972125.1 Halodesulfovibrio sp. | reverse complement strand
GCGTCCTCCTAAATGGCTTCGGGGTGGGTCTGAATGTCGTGATACTTGAACACCGGCCCTTCCACACAGGCATTCAGCCCGTTTATCTGGCAGTGTCCGCACTTGCCTATGCCGCACTTCATGTGCCGTTCCAGCGAAACGTAAATGTTCTCGCGCGAAATGCCGCGCGCCTGACACTGCTGAATGACGAACTTGTACATGACGGGCGGCCCAACCATGGCCACGTGGGTGATGTCGGGATCAATCTCCACATGCGGCAGCAGCGAGGTGATGAGCCCCACGTTGCCGCACCAGTTCGGGTCGCCACAGTCCACGGTTTCGTAGACTTCCACATCCGCGCGGGCCTCTAGCTCGTTGATCTGGTCAAGACAGATACGCTCGGACGGATTGCGGCAGCCGATCATGACGATGATGCGGCCGAACTCGTCGCGGTGACGCAACTGATAGTGCAGCAGACTACGCAACGGGATGTAGCCGAGCCCGCCCGCCACAAAGATGGTGTCTTTGCCCACGAAGTCCTGCACGGGGAAGCTGGTGCCGTAGGGGCCGCGTATGCCGACCTTCTGCCCCACCTTCATTTCGTGCATGGCGTTGGTCACGTTGCCTATGCGGCGCACCGCAAGCTCAAAGGTGCTGCCCGTGGCGTTGGGCGGCGAGCTGACCGAGAAAGGCGCTTCGCCCACCCCGTACATGGAAAGCATGATGAACTGGCCGGGCTTGTGCATGAGCGCCCTGCCGTTATCCGGCTGGAAGGTGAACAGAGTGACGAAGTCGGAGAGCTTTTCCTTCTTCACCAACGTTGCGGGCGCGGGAACGTACTGGAACAGGGTATCAGGAGTCATGACGGTCCGCCTCCCACAGTTCGTTGAACACGGCCTTGGGGTCGGCAATGCCGGAGGTGCATCCGGAAACACACCTGCCGCAGCCCACACAGCCCAACTGGCCTATCTTGTCGAAAATGTACTTGCCCTTGCGGTAGTAACGGTGCCGGAACCGCTCGCGGGTATGCGGCCGGAAGTTATGATCACCGGCCACGCGCGAGAAGCTGTCCATCATGCAGCCGTCCCATTCGCGGTAACGCTCGCCCTTGGTCAGGGTGTTATCCAGCTCCTCCTTCATGTCGAAGCAGTAACAGGTGGGACAGACAAGATTGCAGGTGCCGCACGAAAAGCAATGCCGCGCGCGGTGCTGCCACAGGGTGGAGTCCCATGCGCGGCTCAGAATATCCGCAGTTTCGCGCCACGGATACTTCAGGCCGTTGCGCAGCGACTCCTTGATGATACGCTGGTGCGCATGGCGTGCGGCTTCCTTGTCCGCGTCCGTGGCAAGGTCCAGAGGGCCACCCGCAAGCAGCAGCTCCTTGCCCCGACGGGTGGCAACCTCCACGTGGAAAGAGGCCGAGCTTATGCGGGTCCAGTACAGGTCGTAGCCGTTGTCGACCTTGTGCGCGTCAATGGACGCCCAAAAGGCGTTGCGGGCAACGGCGGCAGGTTCCAGAGCAAAGATGACGGTGTTCTTCTTTCTGGAGATGAAATTGTTGTCAGGCACATCCTTGCGCATGAGCGTATCCAGCTGGTTTGCAGCCTTCACGTCATACGGGTGCACGCCAAACAGAAGCTGCTTGGGTGCCTCGCACACGACTTCCGCTGTGCACGCGGCAGGATCAAAACGCAACAGAGTTTCGCGGGGGGGAAGGAAGAAGCGCTTCAGCGTATTGTAGGCAACATCGTATTCCCAGGCGATTTCCTCATCTTTACGCCATGGGACGAAATCATAGATGCCTTCTTCAACTTCCACCGGAACATGAACCTGAAATTCTCTGGCCCAAAGCTCCAGTAGCCCCGGAAGCTGATCCATATACACAGTATACGAAGTCATGGATTCCTCCGCTTCAAAGGTGGGAGCACCATCACGCATGGAGCATGCACCATGACCCCTCATGATGCACGGCGTGCGAAGACAATGCAGTAACGGGAAGAGAGTTCGCTGTTTGTGAAAAAAAGTGCATTGCAACACAACCCCTGCATTACAATAACACGCAAACAGCACCGAGATGCATAGTACAGAATTGGACTTTTAACAAGAATGTGCGAAACAACGATTGGTATTATGCGCCCAAACAGTCATTTTCTACCAGTCTGTCATTGTTTTTTGCGCACAACACAGCACATTCCATCAACATTTTACTACAATTCAGCAGCATGCACCATTTTTGCCAACTCTTTTGCCAAATCACGCAAAGAACTGAATGCTTATATCAGCAACCCATAGCATCACCCCCTCCATGCAAGTGCGCTTCAGCAAAACACACTTACAGGAATAATAGCCATTACCTGTTCAACACATCTGATACTGGTCCGATTGAATGTACTAACGATACGGTTCGGCTACAGGCGACCGCAGGTCATTTTCCTGCGGCCGCGCAGAATACTTACTTTGCTCCAGCCTCTTCAGGCGCACCGGCCAGCAGAACACCGCAGAGCACCATAGCCGCCCCGCCATACTGAAAAGCGTTCAACGTTTCACCGAGCACCAGATAGGCCAGCAGCAAGGTGGAAACGGGAATGAGGTTGGAGAACAAAATCACGTGCGCCGCTTTGATACGGGTAAGCGCATAGTTGATGACAAAATACACGAGAAACGTGATGCCAAGGCCCATGTAGACAAGCGCGCCTATGGCCTCCCACGGCAAGGTTTCCGGGGCGGGAGCCAGTAAGGCACCGGGCAGAAAGAGAATGGTAGCGCCAAAAACCTGAACCGCGGACAGGTAGATGAAGTGATAGCGGCTGCAAAGATGCTTCACCGTCAGAGCGTAGCAGGTGGCAGAAAGCACGGCGCAGAAGATGAGGAAATTGCCGAGCAGCGGATTGGAGCCGTGTTCACCGGCCTCACCGAAAACAGACACAACGGTAACACCGAGCACGGCAAGGATAATCCCGCCGAGACACCGCCTGCTGATGCGCTCCCCATAGGCAAAATAGGCACCTATGGCCACGGTGAGCGGCACGCAGGCGACAATCATGCCCCCCTGCGATGCAGAGGTATACTG
>JBKEAK010000125.1:0-3900 GCA_047972125.1 Halodesulfovibrio sp. | reverse complement strand
GGTGGTGAACAACGTGGGTGCATTCTCGCTGCAGGCCGGTACGCTGTATGTGGAAGGCGTGCGCGTGGCCTTTGCCGCCATGCCCCTTGAAGCCGGAAGCCTGCCCAAAAAGGTATGGCTGGACGTGGGGCTTGTGCAGCAGGGCGCGGACATGGTGGCGGATATGGCCGTGACCGTGCTGCCGCCTGAGCAGGCCGCACCTGATTATGCCGATGCCGTGGGTAATGCGCGGTACCGAGTGCCCCTTGCGGAGATTGCCGCAGACGGCACCGTGACCGATCTGCGCCGCACGGAAGGCGTGGTGACGGACCTTGTGGCATATCTGCTGGAAAACGGCGGAGCAAAGGAAATCAAGGAGCATCTGGAAAGCGCATCCCCCCATGGGTTGCCGCTGGCCGGAGGCGAGCCGGGGCAGGTGCTCATCAAGCAGAACAACGGAAGTATCGCATGGGGCAACATGAGCGGCGTGGCCGTGGGTGATCTGTGCTGGTCCAGCACGGGCAAGCCTTCCCCCGGCTGCGTGGCTGCCAACGTAAAGCAGAAGTTTGTGCGTGGGTTGTATCCGCAACTGGTTGCGCGTGTGCTGGCCGATGGCGGCTACCTGACGGATGAGGCCGCATGGGATGCCGAGGCTGCAGCGCAGGAAGGCAGCTGTGGCCGCTATGCCCTGACGGACACCCACATTATTCTGCCGTGCCACAAGCACCATTTTGCTGCTGCACAGGATGGGGTTGCGGGTAAGGAAGCAGGGGATTGGGCCGGTGATGAGCTGCTTGCGCACCGCCATAACAACGGTGTGGGCGACTACGAGGTATCGCACAATATCTACGGCATAACGTCTGCAGATGTGCCGGGTGAAGCCACACGAGCTTTGCAGAGCTACAATTATGTCCCGACTTTTCAGGGGCTAACCTCGACCGTTGGCGGTGCCGAGAACCGTCCTAAAACCTCCTACCTGCTGCCTTGCATCAAGGTGGCGGACGTGGCCGTGAACGCCGCGCAGGTGGACCTGCTGGCGCTGGCTGCACAGGTGGCCCAGATCAACGGGGATAAGGTGGACAAGGGCGATGCCGAATACCGCAGCATAGTGGAGCTGAAAGGCGCACGCGGGGCCACCGGAACGTGGACCATAGCTGATTTGATTGTGGGGAAGCCGCTGTTTGTATCCCTGACGGATACGTCTGATGATGGGGTGCTGTATCGTGTGGTGAGTGGCACGCTGGATGCCGTTACAACATCCACCAGCCGCTATCACGGCATGGCATCGCGTGCCAATTTTACCTCTGTTACCCCTTCTTCCTTCACGCTTGTGCCGACTGCTTCGGTTGTAGAAATCTACATTCAGAGCATTCAGACCGGTGCCACCCTGCGGGCCTACCAATAGGAGAACCTTCTATGCCTGATTCCATTCGTGTGTTTATTCTGGACGGCCGCGTGGCCAATGCGGACAACGCCGATGATGCGGCCCTGTGGCTGAAACGCGGTGCCCGTGAGCTTGCAGCGGAAGAAGTGGCGGCCATCTTTGGTGAGCTGGCCCACCTTGCAGGCCCGCACAACACGGTGGTGCATGCTGACGGCAGCATCACGTTTACCCCGCCCCCCGCACCGCCTGCCCCCACCTATGATGAGCAGCGCCGTGCCGCGATTCTGGAAAAGTGGCCCCTGCCTGCCCAGCTGGAAGCACTGACCGAGGCGGCGGAAAGCCCGCAGCGGCCTGAGAAGCTGGCCGCGCTGCTGGCGGATATTCAGGGCATCAAGGAACTGTATCCCAAGCCCGAACAGGTAACGGAACCGGCGGAAGCGACCGAGCCGATCGAACCTGCAGGAGCCTAGCCCGTGGGCTTTATCCCCATATCCTTCAGGGTGCCGGTTACGGCGCAGACAATCCGTTCCAACCTTTCTGCTGTGGTCGCTGGTGTTGCCGGTGCCACGGCAGAAGGCACGGGGCGGCTTGCCGTTGTTACGGGCGGGGCTGTGCCGCAGAAATCCCCGCTTGCAGGTGCTGCTGCCAATGTTGCGGCCCTTCGCGCCCAGCTGGAAGCCCTGCTGCAGGCGGGAGGGCGCTTTGTGTGCGTGCACCCGTATGTGCATCCCGTGGGCGACCGGCGCGGGGAATACAGCTATCTCACGCCGTCTGATTGCGTGGCCGCGCTGGCTGGTAAAATAGCCGATCCGGAGGATCAGCCATCCGAGACGGGCGGGGAGGATGGCGTAGATGCTGGCAACCTTGCGGCCGTGTGCGTGCTGCTGCATGCGGCGGACCATGGCCCCTTTGCGGCGCTGCTGGCTGCCTTTAATGCCGTGTTTCCTGTCACGGAGCTGCAACTTGCGGAACGGCGGGCGCGACAGCTGATAACGCTGGAAAAGGACAAGCGCATCATTGCCACGGCCCCCAAGGAGCCGCGCTGGGTGGCATCTGCCCCGCACCGGCATGGGGCGCTGTGCGGCATGGATTCTGCGCTTGGCGCACTGGTGGCCCAGAGCGAGGCGTTTGCCGCTGAGAACGCATCGGCAGAGGCCGAACTTGCTGCGCTTATGCAGGCCCGTGTCGTTCATGTGGCCCAGCTGGATGCCGCATGGCAGGCGCTGTGTTCCGGCCTTTCTGGTGATGCTGGCCTTGGCTGGTATCTCAGCGGCGATGCTGCAGGCATGGCGCGGCAGCTTGCAGCAGGTGGCACGCCAGTGTCGGCCTATAAGCTCAGCGCCGCGCTGTGTTGGGTGGGCGCTGCCGAACGGGTGGCCGTGTTCAAGGAGGTTTTCGGGCTATGAGCAAGTTCTTGATGCTGGATGGCTATTCGCTGCCCGGCTTCGGGCTGATGGTGCAGGGCGCGTTGCAGATCAAAAACGAGGATCTGAGCGGCGAGACCAGCAGCACCAGCACGGTGAACAAGGGCGTGAAGCCCAAGACCTTCACGGTATCGCTGCGTGTGAAATATGAGGACGCGGCAGCCCTGAAGCAGCTGACGGCCAAGGCCGAGGCCAGAGATTCCGGCGACCGTATGCGCGTGTACGCCTGCGTGAACGACACCGTAAACGCCATGGGCGTGCGGCAGGTGCAGTTCACCGAGCGCTTTGCCGTGAACGAGAGCGACGGCCCGCGCTGCTGGGATGTATCGTTCACGCTGCGGGAGTTCCAGAGCAGGCCGGAGATGGTGGAACAGCGCGAGAGTGCGGCCAAGTCTGTTACGCAATCCAGCTCGGGCAAGGCAGTAGCAGCCGATGCGGGAGTGCTTGAAGACGTGCGCGAAACCGCAGAGGCCGTGGCCGAGCCGTTGACCGCGCTTGAGCGGCTGCTGCAGGCGGTGGATGCCGCGTTGGGTGGTTCTGACGCCAGCGGGGAAGGCGCATGAAGCTGCGCAAACGGCTGACAGTAAATGGCGAGAACATCCCCCTGGTTGACGAGGATGTGCGGCTTGAGCTGCACGCACCCGGGCGTGGCATGTTCCGCGTGCAGAGTATGGCGGTGCTTACTGGCTTTGTGCGGCTGTATCTTGGCTATTCCAATCAGGATGCGGACCAGCTGTTTTTCACCGGCTACGTGGAGAAATCCGTGACCGTGGATGCGCAGACGCAGCGGCTTATGTGCCGCGAGTTGACCGCGCTGCTGGACGTGCACATGCCCGTGTTTCTGCGGCATCCTACGCTTGCCGATGTGCTGGCGGCGTATGCGCAGCGCACGGGGCTTTCGTTCATTCTGGGGCAGGGGGCGTATGCTGCGCGAGATGTGGCCAGCTTCTGCGCGCTTGGCAGCGGGCATCAGGGCATGGACAGCATCGGGGCCGTGTTTGGCATTGCGCGCTATGTGTGGCTGCAACAGGGCGATGACAAGGTGTTTGTGGGCAGCTGGGATGATAGCCGGTGGGCAACGCGGCCTGTAACGGTTGAGGAGCGGTGGTTCAG
>JBKEAK010000124.1:0-26136 GCA_047972125.1 Halodesulfovibrio sp. | reverse complement strand
TTAATGACAGAGCTTTGTTTCAGTAAAACCATATTTCCGTTAAGCCGGAATTGAAGTCTGAAAACGGATTCTCATCGTTTATACGAGGTGCAGGAACGTGAGGTCCTGCCCGGCGGAGCCAAAAAATACCAAAAATGACTTTGTCCGCAGTCTGAAGGCCGGTACGAAAGCACCGGCCTTGTTGTTTTTGAGCGGGAAATTGGGGAGAGCAGTTAGCCTCGGCGTGCCTGCTCGTCCACCACCCAGATGAGCTCACCGTTGGTGGGCTTGACCTTTTGTGCGGGCAGGTCCGGAGAGGCGAGCAGATTGAGCGCCTTGGCCAGCACACCATGCTTTTCCCTGCCCTGTACCATGAAGATGCAGCAGCGGGCGTTGTTCAGCACGGGCAGCGTCAGCGTGAGACGGTCGCTCTTGAGTTTGCGGATATGCTGGTCCACGACGAGGCGGTCCTTGATGTTGATGCCTTCTTCCTCGGGGAAGAGAGATGCCACATGGCCGTCTTCACCCATGCCGAGAAGGACGCAGTCAAAGCGGGGCAGTTCGTCGGGGCCAAGCTCGAAGTGCTGGCGCAGCAGGCGTTCATATGTGTGTGCAGCCTCTTCGGGGTCCAGCTCGCCGCGCATGCGGTAGAACTTGGTGGCTTCCACCTTGTGGAGCAGCTCATCGCGGGCCACGCGGTAGTTGCTGTCGGGATGGTCAGGATCAACACAGCGCTCGTCCACCCAGTAGAAAAGCACTTTTTCCCACGGCATGCAGTGCTGGAATTCCGGTGTGGCGAGCAGGCGGAACAGCAGGGTGGGCGTTTTGCCACCGGAAAGAGCCACTGAGAAGGTGCCATGGTCGTCTATGGCACGTTTGGAACGTTCTATGAGCAGTTCCGCAGCAAGGCGGGCCATGGATTCAGGGGTTTCGGCAACGTGAAGTGAAAGCTGGGTGGATGTGGGCATAGGGGATACTCCTGAAGCGTCCTGCGCAACGTGCTGCGTGCATGCAGGGACGCGCTTTGCGTATGGCATAATTTTCAACGTATCCTCGCAGGATGCCATAATCTGTAGCGGGTGTGAATAGCTGAGAGGGTGTGTTTCCCCGTGTTTTTGGGCGGTTTTGGGGCCGGAGGGGGATTTTGTACGGCCTGTTGTACGAAAAGGCAGAGCTGACGAATGCAGTGGCGCTCTGCATACAACAAAAGCCCGTCGGTAAGACGGGCTTTCGGAACTTTGTTGCGCTACACTCAGCGTCTGATTTCTACCGCGAATACCGGTGGTTCGAGAATCTGCTTTTTCACGGCACAGCCTTCTACCGTGCGGATGAAGGCGGTTTCGAACTTTTCCGGAAAACTGTCCGGCACGGTTATGATCGTGGTGATCTTCTGCGCGCGGTATTTCTTGGGATCAGGATCGAATTCGCATTCCATGGAGATGGCAATGCCATCCATGGGAATCTCCTTCTTGTCACAGAAGCGCTTGGCATACACGCCTGCACAGGTGGCGAGTGCGGCAAAGAAGAGTTCAAAGGGCGTAGGGGCGCTGTCCTCGCCGCCCTGTTTTTCCTTCTGGTCGGTGTGCACCGTGAAGTTGCGGATGCTTGCGGCCACTTTCATGCCGCCTTCGTATGTCACGTCGAGAATGGTATTGCTCATCAGGATGCCTCTGAATGCCTGGGGGGTATTGCGTTGTCTCAGCCTATGGTATCCACAGCGGCGTAACCGGGCTCATGCAGGGCCAGCACTCTGGACGCCATGGACTTCACCTTGAGCATGATGTCGTAGCTTTCCGTCGGGTTGATGCAGGTGCCGGGAGGAATGACCTCCATCTCCTGCGCCCGGATTTCCGCAGGCGGATTAAGGTTTTCATCGATGATGCAGAAGCCTGTGATGGCAACGGTGCCTTCTGCCGTATCAATGAATATGGTCATGCCACCGGCAGTGTGCACGGGGGTGTGCATGACGCGGATGCCGGGCACTATTTCCTTTTCACTTTCGGTGATAACGCGCAACTGGCCGTTTTCTTCCACGTCCTCGATGTAGTCTTCCAGATAGCGGAAGTCGAGCGGGTGCGGGTTGTGAATGTGCTCAAGCTCCTGCTCGTGAACATAGATCTCGGCATTGCTGCACTTGTAGTCGTTTTCGCAGTGGTCGTTGTGCAGGTGCGTGTGGATGATGATGTCGATATCGTCCGGCGTAAGGCCGTATTTGGCGAGCCCTTCTTCAAAGGTGTAGATGGGGCCGCCTATGGCCTTTTCGCGGTCTTCAGACTTGATGGGCTGCATTTCGCCCGTATCCACCAGAATCTTCTTGTCGCCGCCTTCGACATACCAGCAGTAGATCGGGATGGTGTAAGACTTCCCGTAGTCGTGCTGATAGGTCATCATGCCTTTATCAAATACCTTGGTTCCCATGACAATGGGATGGATTTTGTACTGCATGGCATTCTCCGTATGCGAATTACAGATGGAAGTACGGAGACTATAAGTACTTTCAATCCGGATGTCATGAGATGTCCTCCCGAAAAAGGAGGTTTTTGAGCGAAAAGGCTATTCCAGCGAGGTGCGGCGGGGCAGAAAGGTGCTGCGCAGAAAACTGGGATGGAAGAAGTAGAGCGGGTTCGCCACAATGCGGTCGGGCAGGATGTGATACCAGCGGTAGCCCATTTCCCTGAAGTGGCGGCGTGCCTGGGCGCGAAAGCCTGTTTCTGAAGCAGCCAGAAGCGCCGCATCGCGCTGGCAGCGGGAAGAGGAAACAGGGTGCAGAATGCGCGGTTTGAAACCGTATCGGCGCAGGGTGGCACGCACGCGCTTGAATTCCCTGAACCGGGAAAGGGCGTCTGCCTGACAGAGCAGAATTCCCCACGCAAAAAGGGCGGAGAGAGTCCAGAATATCAGCGCGATGAATTTGTTGCCGGATTCGCTTGCAAGACCTGCTTCGGCACCGCACAGCAGCGAAAGGCCCGCCATGCTGAGTGTGGTCATGTGGGGAAAAGGGGCTACCCGGACGTAGCGCGATATCGCTTTCGTGAATCGTGTACGCATGCAATGCTCCCGTGCAATAGCTCTATGTCAGGCAGAGCATTGCGTCAACATCCCATAGTGGGGCCACAGTGGGGCCACAGTGCGGCCACAGCAGGGGCACAGTGTGGGGGTCACGGGGGGATGTGTATGGTGCGAACCCGTATCGCGATGGGCAGGGCTAATCTGAAACGATCTTGTCCTTTCCGCCGGTCTGGGCAGCATCCAGCCGCTTGTCTGCAGCGGCAATGAGCGCTCTGGGACGCATGTTGTCCTTTGCCAGTTCGGTCGTGTCTGCAACGCCCGCCGAGAAGGTTATGGGCATGTGATAGTGCGTGGTTGTGAATTCCGCCGTGTTCACATGCATGCGGAACGATTCGAGCAGCGAACGGCAGATGGTTCTGTCCGCTCCGGGGAACAGGATGAAGAACTCATTGTTGCCCATGAGGGCTACAGTATCCTGTGGCCGCACAGAAGCGCTGAGCGAGGCGTAGAAGTCCTTGAGCAGCTGTTCGGCGGCAATGGTGCCGTGAGCAGCCAGCATTTCCCTGACCTGATCAATATGCACAATGGCAAAGGTGACGGTAAGGCTGTTCTTCTTGGCCTGAATGAAGCTTGTTTCCGCTCTCTGGAAGAACAGGTGCCTGTTCGGAATACCGTTGAGCAGACTGGTGCGGCCTATTTCTTCCACCTCACGCGAGAGTTGCTTGACGGTCGTTATATCGGTGAGAATGCCTGCCACAAGCTTGGGTGGCAGGGTACCCGCCTTGACCACGGCCCCTTTGCAGGAAACCCAGCGCAGGCCGCTGGAACTGGTTCTGAATTCCAGATTTATGGTTTCTGCCTTGTCCTGAATAGCCGCCTTGAGGGATGCGTAGAAGGTGGTCACGGCCGAATCGGAAAGCTTGGGCATGTCCTCGGGCGTAAGCTGAATGGATATGGGGGGCAGGCCGAGCAGAGTGGCTGTTCTTTCATCAAGAAAGAACTCGTTTTGCCTGAGATCCCATTCACTGTATCCGGCGTGTGTGCTGGAAAGCTCCTGCCGGGATTTGAAGCGCCATGCCTCAAGGTCGGATTCTGCCTGCAGCCTGAGTTCGTGTTCGGCAAAGAGCCTGCGACGGAACATCCACCACATGAAGAGCAGCAGAAGGGTCGCCGGGGTGACATAAAGGACGAACTGAGCTTCGTAGCTGTGCCAGTCTATGAGCGCCTGCTTGGGCTGATAGATGAAATGGTTCAGGTTGTATCCCGGCTTGGCCAGTCCGAGCTGCACGAATGTATCTGCCATGTGCCTGAATCTGCCGGGGTTCATGTGGCCTATTTCAATGACCGTGGGCATGATCAGCTTCTTCATCTCCTGATACACGAACCACAGGTGCTCCTGCGTCCTTGGTATGAGCGAGGGCGGATACTTGGTGAATATGGTGCGGATCATCTCGTCGGGATGGTTCAGTGCGTATCCCCAGCCCTTGAGAGAGGCGCGGGTGAATGCCTCGACAAGGTCGGGGTCCTGTTCGGCAAGAGTTTCCGTCGTGAAAAGGCTGTCGCCGTAAAAATCGATGCCGTACCACAGAGGACGGAGTAGACGATACGGAATGGATGCTTTTTTCAGAAAGAACGGCTGATTGGAAAGGTAGCTGGAAAGAGCGTCCACCTTCTTGTTGATAATGCCGTCCATGGTGAAGGTGGAAGGAACATGGATGATCTTGTCTTTGGTAAGGCCTTCGTTCATCAGCAGCGCATAGATTTCCGCATCGCTTTCCATATCCCCCATTTCAAGAATGCGGCCTGCAAGGTCCTGCGGGGTGTAGATGCCGGAATCGGAGCGCACGAGCAGTGTGGCTGCCGAGTGCTGGAATATGGCGGCGAGAGCCACAACGGGCTGGCCCCGCAGGCGGGCGAGCAGCATTTCCGAACCGCCTACGCAGAATTCCGCTTTGCCCTGCATGACCTGGGTAAGCGGCACAATGCCGGGCCCGCCTTCACGTACGGTGACCTCCAGCCCTTCTTCCCTGTAATAGCCCTGCTCCACGGCGGCATAATATCCGGCGAACTCGAACTGATTCTGCCAGTGCAGCTGCAGGGTAACCTTGCGCAGGTTGGCATATGACGGGGCCGGGGTGAATGCGAGAATGGCAACAGGAATAAACAGCAGGAGCAATATCCTGAGAATACACGAAAAACTGTTGTGACACAGGTTGTCGTGCGGCTCGGATACATGGCGCGAGGGGGCGGGCACTGACATGAATGGTTAGATTCCTGTAAGAGTTTTTCGGATTATTTATACAATTTTATGTGGATGGATACATGGTGTCAATGCGGTGGCAGGAAAAGCATGGTTTATGATCACTTTTTCCTCTTTTCGGCAGAATGAGAGGCAGAAAGGGAGCTTGTGATTTACTTCTCCAACTATGGATAATCTATCATTGTGAAAGTGATGCTGTATTTTGATGTGGCATTGCTGTTGCACTGTGTTCTCCAAAAGGACTGACGGGAGGGATTCCGGAAGGAGGCAGTCATGCAGGAATACAGTATAGAAGCCATGGTCGCGGAAAGAGTGGAAACCGTGTATTCGGGGCAGCGGGTCGTACATGTGAGCGCTGCAGACATACTCATTCTCATGGAAGGCAAGCGGGCCATTGCCCGTTCCGCCGAGAAGGTTGCGGAAGCTGTGGGTGTGCGCGGGCAGGATGTGGTGAACAATCTTTTCGGCAACATGTATTATGTTGAGCCCTCCGGCACGCTGGTGATGGCCATATATATGCCGGAGCACGGCCTTGAACTTTTTGCGGAGGTACCGGCCCGCATGTGGACATTCAAGGGGCAGAGCCATTATCTCAACTGATGGAGATCAGGAACGGACGCACTTCTTGACGCTTGGTGTGGAATCCTTAATTCTACAGAGAATAACACCTGCTGATCATTGTGAAATCGCAGCGGCAGGCGGTTGCATGCAACCCGGTGTTGCGTGCGGATGACCGGGCGACTGAAGGAGGGATCACATGCAGATACCCATGCGTCAGGAGTATATCCGCAAGCGTCTTCAGGTACTCAGGCCGGAAGAACGGATCATTTGCATGGACCCTGAGCTGCTTGCGCTGCACAAGGACGCTGCCAAGGTGCTGGAAGAGGCGTCTGTGCAGGTGGCTTCCGAAGCCGGTGTGCCGGTTTCGATAATCCACGACAGGCTGTTTCAGTATGTGTTCCGGCTGGAACCTTCCGGCAGTCTTTTGCTGGTGCTTTCCGTGCCGGAGCGGGATGTGGAGATAAATGTGGAATTGCCACCGGCGCTCTGGAAAGAGACCTCACCGGAAAAACGTGCATGAAAATGCCGAGTGGAGTATGCTTGAGCGGCCCTGCGGGGCCGCTTTTTTCTGCGCGTCACCCTCTGCGGACTGGACGTGCATAGCCTGCTTATCGTACACGCCTTGGCAGCGGAGGACGCATGACCGAAGATTTTGAGTTCATACACGACGAACTGGACGAGAACGAGGGCGATGAATATCTCAGCCGCTCCGAGAAGAAGCGCAGAAGCACGGCCCGCCAGAAGATTGGCGAGGACCTCGCCCGCATGCCCATAACCGCTGTGCGCAGCTTCGGGCTTCCGTCTGCACTGGTTGCAGCCTTTGAGGAATTCCACAAGTATTCCAAGCACGAGGCAAAGCGCAGGCAGATGCAGTTTATCGGCAGAATGCTGCGGGATATTGATACCGCCGAGCTGGAGTCGCGCCTGAGCGATTACCATGCGGGAAGGGCATCAGCCACCGCCGATTTTCATCATCTCGAACGGCTGCGCGATGCTCTGATGAACGAGCAGGAAGGCGCTCTGGACGAAATGCTTGAGACCTATCCCTCTGCCGACGTGCAGTACGTGCGCCAGCTTGTACGCAATGGCCGGAAGGAGATTGCGGCGGGCAAGCCATCCAAGGCTTCGCGCACCCTGTTCCGCTATCTTCGCGATATCGAGGATGAGCAGTAGCGGAAGGGCTGTGACTATAAACGGAAAAAGCCGGGCAGTGCCCGGCTTTTTTGTTGTATCGGTGGTGGATATCAGGCTGCGTCATCCGCAAGCTTGGCGTCCCGGTACAGGCGGATTGTGTAGCGGGCAACCGAAACCAGCTCGTTGAGACGGGGAAACCGTGCGAGCATGGAATTAGGTGCTGCGTTGCTGTGCGGTGTGGGTTCCGTCAGAATGCGGCGGAATACTTTTTCGGCCAGATCCTTTTCACCCTCACGTTCCAATGCAAGGCACAGTCCTTTTGCCGTTGCCTCCGGCTTGTCGGTGAAATGGCAGGCGCGGGAAATCTGCGTGGTCAGGTCGGCATCCGGGTTCACACGGTGGCCTTCTGCAAACGCCCGTGCCGCGGCCGTGTAGTTGGCCTGCTTGAGCAGGAAGGTGGCCGTACCCGTGAGCGGGTTGGACATATCGGGCCGTTCCTTGGCGAGCTGCTGAAAAACGGATCGCGCTTCAGCAAACTGTTCAAGGCGGGCATAGGCCTCCGCAGCCATGTGCATATATTTCTGTGACTGCTTTACGTCTCCCTTGCCGCGCCATGCGCGGGAAAGGCCGACATACGCTTCGGCATAGAGCACATTCAGCCGCACAGCCTTGTTGAAGGCGCCTATGGCGCCGTCGTAATCACCCTCTGCAAGCAGATCCATACCGCTTTCATACAGCACCTGCGCTCTGGGGCGGGCTACTTCCACAACCACATGCAGCTGTTCAAGCGCCTTGTCAAAGTCATTGGCATCAAGTGCCTGCTGACTCTGCTGCATCTTGCTGTTCAGATAGGTGCCCGGCAGCGCCTTGGCAGCCTGTTGCAGTTGCTCTTCAAAAGCGGTGGTGGTGTAGGGGCGCAGCAGAAAGCCGGAGCAGCCCGCGCGCACGCCGTCCAGCACATCCGCGCGCGTGGCATTGGCAGAGGCCAGCACCACGGGCAGGGCGGCAAGGCGAGGATGCTTGCGGATGATGCCGAGAAACTCCGTTCCGCGCATATCCTTCAGTGTGGCATTGCAGATGACTATGTCAAAGGGCGGCAGGTCGTTCTTGAACGTTATTCCGCCTTCCGCCTGCTTTGCCAATACCTTTGCCGCCAGTTCGCCGGAAGAGACCACCCGCACATGGCGGATGCCCAGACCGTGCAGTGCCGTGCGGTCGATAGCAGCTACGCCTTCGTTATCCGCAACTACAAGCGCGGACACAAAGGGAGATTGAGTCTTGTTTCGCATTGTCAGGGCCTCGCTGTTGTGCCGCCCGTCGGGGGAGATTGGCGGCGTTAGCTTGCCCTTCCTATCGGCATGTGTGGCGGTGAACTTTAGAGTTCGCGGCTTTGCAAAAGAAAGACCCGCCAAAAGGCGGGTCGGTCTGGTTACGGATGAACCGTGGCCTACATCGTCACGTATGCGAGAAAGCAGAGCGCGATTACAGAGAACAGTCCGGTAGCGATATACAGACGTTGCAGATACACATCATACTCCATTGCGATGGCGTGAGTCTGGCGCATAACTCAACTCCTACTTGTAAAGGGGAATGACCTTGGCCAGTCGTGGCGGGGTTGTCGCTTTCTCCACTCCCTCGTTCTGAATGGCGTTGTCTCTGTCGTATTCCGTTCCGCAATGGTAGCACCTTCTTGCACCGCCGTTGTCGTGCAGGCGGATAAGGGCACCATCCCTGTTATAGCAGGTGGTGCAGAACGGTCCCTGCTTTATGTTTCCGGTGATCAGCCAGTAGTGGCTGCCATCGAATATGAGGTTCTTTGATAGATAGAGAATGTCCTCAAATTCCTGTATCTGTGATTTGAGAACGCTGTTTTCGTCGCACGTTTCTATATAGCGCGACTGCAACTCCATAAGAAGGTGCTTTGCTTCCTCGTACTTGCCTTTGAGAAAGAGCTCATACACCTCTTTGTAGCGGTAATAGTTAAGCATGATACATATCCTCGTACCGTGATAGAGTTGCCATTCCGGGTAATACAAAATGCCTATCGGCAAAGGGCGGAGGAACTTTAGTCCGCCCGTGAGAAAATTATCCGTCTGACAGAGTGGTACTGGGGCTGTAAGCGGTATGGGGAGTGGGGGCAGCTTCTCAGCTGTCGGCAGAGGCGGGTTTCTCCATGCCTATGACAAAGAGCAGCAGGGCAGGGATGACGAAGACCGTGAAAATGGTGGAGAGGGCGAGTCCCCCCAGCACGACGGAACCGAGCCCCCGGTAGAGTTCCGAGCCGGGGCCGGGGGCAATGGCAAGGGGCAGCATGCCGAAGACTGATGTGGTTGCGCTCATGTAGATGGGGCGCAGTCTTGTGCGCACAGATTCCAGCACGGCTTCCCTGTGCTGCATGCCGCCGTCGCGGATGTTGTTCAGCGCCTGATGCACAATAAGGATGGCGTTGTTCACCACCACCCCGATGAGAATGATGAAACCGAGCATGGTGAGAATATCCATGGGCTGCTGGGCAATGAACAGGTTTTCAAGCTTCAGTCCCAGAATACCCCCTGCGGAGGCGAGCGGAACCGTGAACAGGATGATCAGCGGGTAGATGAAGTTCTCGAACAGCGCAGCCATGAGCAGATAGGTAATGGCCACGGCGAGCAGGAAGTTCCATTGCAGTGCCTGCCGGGTCTGGGTCAGCTTGTCTGCAGCGCCCGAAAGACGGTAGGTGATTCCGGCAAGTGGCCCCTGCTGCAGCTTGGGGATGGTATCGTCACGGATGATATCCATGGCCTGCTCCAGAGGCATGCTCTGGGGCGGCGTAACCTGCAGGGTAATGGTGCGCTGGCGTTCAAGATGGCGTATCTGCGTAATGCCGTTGGTGCGTTCCAGCGCGGCAAGGGAAGACACGGGAACAGGTATGCCGGTGGGGGTGGCCACCTGTGAGTGGTACAGGTCTTCGGGAGAGAGCACGTCACGGTCGTCTGCCTTGACCACCAGATCTATCTTCTTTTTTCCTTCTTCATTGAAGTCGCCTATCTTGCGGCCATCCATGAGCACGTCAACAGCTATGCCCAGTTCGGAAGAGGTGAGCCCCGCCGCCTTCAGCCGGTCTCGCTCTGGGTGCAGGCGAACTTCGGGAAAGAGCAGTTCCAGCGAGGGAACAGGGCGTATCTGTGCACCGGGAATGGCCTGCATGAGCGTGCCGAAGAGTGCGCCCGCCCCGCCGACCAGTTTGTCGATGTTGCCTGCGGAAAGGTCCACTTCAATGGTGCGGCCCTTGCCTATGTTGTCCTGAAATATGCCCGCCTGCATGGAAACGCCGAACATGCCGGGGATGGAGCGTATGGTGCGGGTGAACTCCGGAATGTATTCCCCTGCGCGGTCTTCCACCTTGGATGTGGTGCCGAAGAGCATGAAGTCGGCCGCGCCCACATAGAACAGGGCGTCAATGGGCGGCAAACCGTTCACATCCGTATCCGATGTGTAGAGCGGGCGATAGGTGCTCTGGATGTAATCGCCGATATCCTTGCGTTCTTCATACGAAAGGCCCGGAGGTGGGATGAGAATGTTCAGTACAAGGTTGCGGTTGCCCTGCGGCAGGTACTCCATCTTGGGAAAGGCTACCCACGTTATGAAAACGGAAACGGCGGTGAGCAGCACAATGGTGGCAATCCGCGTAAAGGTGTTTCTGATGGCGAGACGCACCAGCGACATGAAGGCATCGGCAATCCGCTTGCCGAGCGAGTCCATGAAGGGAAAGAGCTTTTTGCCTGTTGCGCGCTTGCGGCTTATGGAAAAGAACAGGTTGGCCAGCATGGGGATGACCGAAACGGAAACGAACAGGCTGAGCGTTATGGCGCAGGTAACGGCAATGGCGATATCCTTGAAAAGCTGGCCTGCTTCGTCCTCAATAAAGGCCACGGGCAGAAATACTGCCACGGTGGTGAGGGTGGAGGCCACAACGGCTCCCCACACTTCCGATGTGCCATCGTAGGTGGCGCGAAAGGGTGTTTTGCCCATGCTGCGGTGGCGGTCGATATTTTCAAGCACGACAATGGCGTTATCCACCAGCATGCCCACGGCAAACGAAATGCCCGCAAGGCTCACCACGTTGAGGTTGCGGCCCAGCGCGCTCATGAAGATGAAGGTGCCTACCACGCTTATGGGAATGGCCACGGCCACCACGATGGTGGATGTGACCGACTGCAGAAATACCAGCAGCACCACAATGGCCAGCACGCCGCCGATCATAATGTTTTCTTTTACCAGATCAATGGCCCCGTTGATGTAAGGCCGCTGGTCGTAGGACCAGTCCATGCGCAGGCCGTTGTCATTTAGAATGCCCGCATTCAGCTCCTTGACCACGGCTTCCACGCCATCCGTCATGGTCAGGACGTTGGCCCCTGCTTCCTGCCGTATGCCGCAGACAATGCCCCCCTCACCGTTATGCATCATGGCCGTGGTATGTTTGGCATAGCCGTATGAGGCATCAGCCACATCCGCCACGGTTATGCGCCGTGCTCCGCTGGAAGAGATGACGGTGTTCAGTATGGATTCCGGAGAGTTGAATTCCGCGATGGTTCGTATGCGATATTGGCGACGGCCCAGATCGAGCGTGCCTGCCGAGGTGTTGGCGTTTTCCGTGCGCAGCACGGCAATGAGGTCGGTGATGGTCAGGTTGTGGGCTGCCAGCTTGCGCGGGTCCACAATAACCTGCATCTCGCGCTCTGTGCCGCCGAAGACGAACAGGTCCGAAACGCCGTCTACACGCTCCAGATACTGGCGCACTTCATTTTCAAAGAAGGTGCGGTACTGTTCGGCGGGTCTGGGATTATCCGGCAGGGTTTTCAGCACAAGCCAGATGACAGGCGACGAGGATTCGCCTGTGGCACTGATGATGGGCTTGTCCACGTTAAGCGGATAGCTCTGCACCTCGTTGAGTTTGTTGGAAACGCGGAGCAGGGCGCTGTCAGTATCCGTGCCTATCTTGAAGCGCAGTGTGATCTGCCCCCTGCCGCTGGAGGCCGTGGATTCCATGGTGATGAGGTTGGGCAGCCCTTTGAGCACCTTTTCCTGCTCTTCGATGATATCCCGTTCCACCTCATCGGGGGTGGCGCCGCTCCAGTCCGTAGTCACGGTTATTTCAGGTTCCGTGACCGTAGGGCTGAGCTGGTAGGGCATGTTCATCAGGCCGATGGTGCCGAACATGACAACGAGAATGACGCCAACGAGAACGGCAACGGGCTTGCGTATGGAAAAGCGGATGAAGTCCATGTGGGTGCTCGCAGAATAAAGGTTACATCCGCTCACTGTACCCATGCGGGAGAAAACAGTAAAGCTCTCGTGTTTTGAACCTTGTCTGTTGTTCTATGTATCGTTTGGCCAGAAGGCATAAAAAAAGCGGCACCCTGAGGTGCCGCAAATTAATGACAAACTCCGCATTCACGTTAAGCCGGAACTGAGGCTTAAAAACGGATTTTCATCGCTTATACGAGGTGCAGGAACGTTAGGTTCCTGCCCTGCGGAGCCAATAACTACCAGAAATGACTTCGTCGGCAGACTGCGGCACCCTGAGGTGGCGCTCATGTTGTGTCCGGAACTAGCGGTTGGTCATGGAATCCGCCACTTCCTTTTCAAAGTCGGAGAAGGCTATTTCCAGATTCCACTGCGCCTGCGCTTTTTCGCTCTCGTTGAGCAGCTTGCTGCAAGTGGCGGTTTCGTGGCCGATGAGCGAGTCCTTGCAGGCCCCGGTCATGACAAAGGTTGAGGGATCGTCCCACAGGCTTTGCCCCGGCAGAAAGCTGTATTCAAGGCTGTTGCGCGACAGGGTTTTCACCTCGGTGTAGCCGAGATCGTAATCCTTGGCGGCACGCAGGTATTCGTTGGTCAGGTCGATGCGGGAAACGCCCTCGTCATCCGTGTTCAGCACCACGGGCACACCAAATTGGCGGTAGATGGGGAAGGGATGGTTGCCGCCGGAAACGCCCAGAATGCGGTCGTTGCTGGTGAGGCATATCTCCACTGCAATGCGCTTGCTCTGCATGGTGCGCAGCAGGTCGAAGGGCTTGTCTTCATACATCACGTCCACACCGTGGCCGATGCGGCGGGCATGGCCCTTTTCCACGGCTTCGCGGATATGGAAACCGAGATGGCGCGGGGGCACCAGCCCCATGGTCAGTTCACCCGCGTGCAGGGTGATGGGGGTGTTGGTATAGTCGGGCATGTCGTAAAGGGCATCTATCATGCTCATGTGCAGGGAATAATCGCGCAGGGCCACGAGGTTGTCTTCGGGTGCCACAAGGTTGAAGGCGATGGTGGCGGGGTCCTGCCGGACCATTTCGAAGCTGTAGGCAATCTGGGCGAATACAACCGCAGGAGTCTGGGTGCGGGTGACCTGCTGTATGAACGAAACGCCGAGGGCTGCTTCACGTTCAGTGAGCAGGGTGCGGGTCTTTTCAAGGAGCTGACGGCGGGCTTCCACGGAAGCGGGCACGGAATTGAACAGCCCTGCCTGCCGGAGGGAGGCAAGGGTTGCTGCCGCATCACCGTTCCAGCCCACGGTCGTGGCTATGGTCTTGAGCTCCGGAGGATAGATGGATGCCATCAGCTCCAGATGCATGATGTTCTGCGCAGCGGCACGGCGGATAACGGATGCCAGCATGTCGGCATCGCGCCCCTGCTGGGCCGCACCGAACTTGCCGAAGGTATCGAAGAAGTGGTCGTGTCCCCACATGGCTGAATCATACTGCACATCGCGGGTAGAAAGCGCGTTGATGGCAGAGGAATACAGCTTGGTATCCTTCTCCATGCTGGCGGCAGGCACAGTGCCTTCGGGGCACTGCGCCGGGGTTTTGACCGGCTTGGCGTTCTTGTCGGGTTTGCCGGCAGCGGCAGAAATTTCAAACGTGGTGGTGTTTATGCAGCGGTTATCCTGCATTGCCCAGTCGAGGTAGTCTTCCGCATAAACGGCTCCGGAAAGATGGGCGTGCAGGTCCGCTCCCTTGGGCATGGCCGTAAGAAAGCCGCGCAGCATGGGCGGATTTTCGCGGATGGTGTCGAAGAAAATGATGGTGGTCTTTTCGTTCTGAGAAAGGGCCTGCTTGCCCGACGCGATGGCAGGGCTCATCAGGGTGATGATCATGAGCATCAGTGAAGCCAGTCTGATCATGCAAAAACTCCTCGGTGGGACATGAAATGATGTTTGCCTGCCGCATGGTGCATACGGCAGATGTCACATGGGTATGCAACCCGTAATATACTGTTATGATTGCCTGAGCAACTGCGAGATGAAATCGCGGCTGTTCCCCTCCGCCTGTTTGTATTCATCCGGCGTCATGCCTGCGCCAATGGCAACGGCCCGGCGCTTGTCGCGGGAAATGAAATCCGACCCCTGATGGGCATCGTTATTGATCACGATCTTGGCGTTGGCCCGGCGGGCCACATTGACAAGCAAGCCGTTGCACAGGGCATTGCTTGGGCGGGTGGAAAGTTCGAGCAGCACGCCTTTTTCCGCCGCGAGCATGGCTTCCTGTTCCGTGATGAGGCCGGGGTGGCACAGAATGTCTGCTCCGCCTTCAATGGCGGCGAGGTTTGTGCCTTCTGCCACCACATCAGAAAGGGTCTGGCCGTGCACGCTGACCACCTGCGCGCCAAGCTCGCGGGCATGTGCGATGGTATCCGGTATCAGGGCAGGGGGAACGCTTGTAAGTTCCACCCCCACGAACAGGTCTATGCCCTCGTGCAGCGAATAGGTCTTTGCCATGGGCAGCTGGTTTTCCAGTATGTAGCGCATGTTGCTGGCGTCGGCGTGGTCGGTGAAGACAATGGCGCGGTAACCCGCAAGCTTGGCAAAGCGCAGCATGTGTGCGGGGATGTGTTTGCCGTCGCTGAAATTGGTATGCACGTGCAGATCAATCATGAACGTTCCTGTCCGGTAAGGTGTCGTGGGTTACGGGTCAGAAACGATATACGCCAGAGCGTTGCATGATGCAAACGCAATGGCCCCCGCCTGCAGAGGCGGGGGCCATGTGGATTCGGTGCGGAACCGGGATCATACTGCTGTGGCCACAGTATCCGAATAGCTGGCTGCTTGCGACATCTGCGTCTGATATGCCTGATCGGCCATCTTGCGCATGAAGCCGGAAACAAGGTTGCCGCTGTCTGAACCCGAAGACTCGCCGCCCAGACCGTCCAGCGTGCCGCTGAACATGCCACTCATCATGGCCTGACGGAGTTCGTCAAAGCTGACGGTGCCGTCCTTGTTCAGGTCGAGATCATCATATTCCTCTTCTTCGGAAGATGAAGAGGATGCCTGAGTGCCGGATGCGGAGGCTGTGGTCTCACTCGTGCCCGAGGCTGAAGCGGTGGTTACCCCCGAAGCATCATCGCTGCTGTCGGATGTGTCGGTGGAAGATGCGTTCATCTGCATGGTTGCCTGATACATTTCGTCCATGCGGGCCTGCAGGTCCTCGGTAATTTCTTCCGAGGAGAGCGTTCCGTCGCCGTCGCTGTCAATGGAGCTGAACAGATCGCTGTCCATGTCCAGTTCTTCCTGGCTCAGGGAACCGTCTCCATCTGCATCCAGCTCGGAAATGAGTGAAGATGCCATCTCGCTGGCTGTGGGGGGAACGCGCATCCCCATGTTGAAGGCCCCCATTTCCTGCCTTCTCTCTTCCTCTGCGGTCAGTTCATCCGCAGAAAGATAACCGTCGCCATCCGAATCGATGGAACTGAACTGCTCTTCGCCCAGATCGGTTTCATCAACGCTGAGCAGGCCGTCATCGTCCGTATCATGGTCGGAAATGAACGATGAGGCAAAGTTGCCAGCATCCTTCTGTTCCCTCGCATTGCGCAGCTGGGCAAGCGCTTCCGCCATGCTGCCGGAGGAACTGCCGCTGACTCCGTAAATCGACATGACTCACACCTCTCTATTAGTGTTGGCGCAGGGAAGAATTTTCCCTGTGCAGTGTCATGCGCAATGCGTGCAAGGCCGTGGCCGCAGGAGCTTAATCCAGCGTTGTGCAACTGTAAGAATTGTAAAGGGAAAGGGAAAAGAAAAAGCCGGGTTGCCCCGGCTTTGAATTGCTGCTTACATCTTGGTTTTTGTATCAGGCTCAAGGTGCTTGAGAAGCTCCTTGAGGGTGTCTTCATCCGGCCCTTCGAGTTCTTCCCCTTCCTGACCACCATGGCTGGCCTGCCCTGTATGAGCGGCGCGGATGCTCTCTGCCTTGCGCATCATCTCTGCTGCGGCATCGGCTGGTTCAATCAGGTGGGCGGGCTTGGTGGCAGAAGGACGCAGGTTGTCTTTGGCGGCGGCATCGAGCACGCTCTGGCGGACAAGTATGGGCACCCCGGCACGAAGCGCAAGGGCAATGCCGTCCGAGGGGCGGCTGTCCACCTTGTGGCGGGTTCCGGCGGAAAGGATATCCAGTTCCGCAAAATAGGTGCCTTCGCGCAGATCGACTATTTCCACACCCAGCAGCTCAGCGCCGAGCTTGCCTATGGTGCTGAGCATGAGGTCGTGGGTGAGGGGACGGGGAACGCTGACGGCGTTGATGACCACGGAAATGGCCATGGCCTCCATGGCACCGATCCATATGGGAAGGGTGTCGTTGCCCTGCACGCTTTTGAGCACAAGGATGGGAGCCTTGGTCTGTTCGTCCAGAGTCAGCCCCGCAACCTGCATCACTACCATGGTTCACCAGCCTTTTCTCCGATCAGGGAGTGCTTCTTCGCCTCGGTGATGGTCACCGGCATGAATTTGCCCGCCATGTCGCAGCCGGAGGGCAGCGTCACATGCACCAGCTGGCCGAACACGTCGCGTCCCTGCCATGCCGCTGCATTGTCGTCGGAGCCGGGCTTTTTGCTCATGCCTTCGAAAAGGACGTCCAGTTTCCTTCCTACCATACTTTGCAGGATCTGTTCAGTATATTCCGACTGCCAATCCTGAAACCGCTGCAGCCTGTCCTGCATGACCTCTTTGGTCACCTTATCGGCAAGCATTTCCGCACGGGTTCCGGGGCGGTCGGAGTAATTGAACGAGAAAGACTGGGCAAAGCCGATTTCCTGTGCCGTGTGCAGGGTCTGCAGAAAATCTTCTTCGGTTTCGCCGGGAAAGCCGACGATAATATCCGTGGTCAGCTGCAGATCGGGGCGGGCATGGCGCAGTTTGTCCACAATGCCGCGGTAGCGGGTAATGTCGTACTTGCGGCCCATGCTTTTGAGAATGCGGTCGGAGCCGGACTGCATGGGCAGGTGCAGACGCGGGCAAATATTTTCGCGGGTGCCGAATGCGTCGATGACCTCGTCAGCGATATCCTTGGGGTGCGAGGTGACAAATCGCAGGCGTTCCAGTCCCTTGATGTCGGCCACCTGATGCAGCAACGCGGCAAATGATGTGCCGTCACCATGTGCGTCCTGCCCGAAGGAGTTCACATTCTGCCCCAGCAGGGTGATGTCGCGCATGCCGCGTGCAACCAGCGTGCTGCATTCTTCCAGCACGGAAACGCTGGAGCGCGACTTCTGCCTGCCACGGGTGTAGGGCACGATGCAGTATGCGCAGAAGTTGTCGCAACCCTGCATGATGTTGACGAATCCTGCCGAGGGAACCACGCCGTCGGACCATTCCTGATCCTTTTCGGGATACTCCTCGGAGAAATCGAGCAGGCTCATGCGTAGCTGGTCTTCTTCCACAAGCCGGTCGAGTGCCTGGGGGGCAGAAGCAAGGCCGTCCGTGCCGAAGACAAGACGCACCTGCTTGAAGCGGTTGAAGAAGCCCCGGCCCACCTGTTGTGCAACGCAGCCGCCCACGGCCACGAGAATGTCCTCGCGCCCCTTGGTCATGGTCTGGATTCTGCCCAGCAGGCTGTAGACCTTCTGTTCCGGCTTTTCCCGCACGGAACAGGTGTTGAGTATGAAGACGGATGCGTCTTCCGGCGTGGCTGCTTCCGTAAAGCCGCGGGAGATGAGCGAGCGCTTCAGCCAGTCGGAATCGTTGGAATTCATCTGGCAGCCAAAGGTCATTATATGAAAATTACGTTCAATCATGGCATTCTCGGTGCTGGAAAATGGGCGGTGCCGCTGTGATTCGCCGTTGCGGGCAATATTGGTGTCGGCAGACGTTATGCTTGCTCAAGATGCTTGCTCAAGATGCCTGCTCAAGATGTCTGCACAAAACGCCTGCTCAAGACGCTTGGGCAGACAGCGGGTGCATCCGGTGAGTTTTGTGCGCTGTCTGCTCAGCATATCAATATCACGCGTTGGCTGCGGAGTGAACCTGCGGTGCACCGGCACGTCTTCCGGTTTGCGGCTGGTCTGTATCCGGACTCTACAGGAGTTGTGCAGGAGTTGTGCAGGGGCTGTGCATGTGTTGTGCACAGTGCGCCGGCACGGTGGACCTGCCGGATCTCGGCCGCAGTTACCGGGCTTGGTTTACTGACGCAAATGCTACTGGCGTGACTGTTGCTCGGCGCGCTCGCGGGCGATGCGTTCCAGTTCTTCTTTCTCTCTCTGGAATATGGGGGGGAGCGGTTCGCCGGGGGCGCGCATGCCGCCGATGGCGAACAGCGCTATGGGAGCGATGAGGCAGAGTATGCCCCAGAAGAACGGGCTGCGTCCTTTCTTGTAGGCAAGAACGGCTCCTATGATACCGGCCAGAGACCAGATGAGACACATGATGATATAGCCGGTGGCGGTAAAGTCCAGTTTGAGCATGGTGTTCCTGTTCGTGAATTTGGACGGTTGATCCGTCCGTTTCAGGTGGCAAAGCAATACGGTATTACCGGCCCGGGCGCAAGCAGGACAGCACGTTCCCGGTTCATTGGGTCGCGTGCGGGGTGCAGGACGATTAGGCTATGCAAACAGTGGCAATTATTCGCAACACGCGCTACAGATGGAAAAAATCATACCGACCAACTAGGTATTCGGAGGATATCATGAAGAAGTTCAAGGTGCGGGGCATGCAGAGCCCCGATTGCGCAGCTACCGTAACACAGGCAGTTTCCACCGTTGCAGGCGTGGAAACCGTAAACGTGAACCTTGCCACCGGCGAAGTGACCTATGGCCCCACCGCCTGTGTGGATATGTCCATTCTGAAGGAAGCCGTGGAGCAGGCCGGATACGAAGTGGAAGAATAAATCCGCTTTCCGTTCTCTTGCGGGCAAAGTGCCGTCGGAAGCTGTTCCGGCGGCACTTTTTTCATGTTGTTGCCCAATCGCTGTAGAATCGCTGTAGAATTATTGGCGAATTTTGCCGGAGAATCAATGTTACCCTATAATGCGCTTCACGTTCGTAAATGTGCATGCCTGTTTTATAATGCTTCTTGACTATTATTGAGGTCCTGAAAAGCTGCATGCCCTCTATTTTTGCCGATAGTACAGAGAACAAACGATCCATATCATGGAGGTGCATATGGTTTCCATCAGTTCAGAACTGTTGACAGGCACAGGGCAGACGCAGTTGTTCACCGCAAAAACGAAATCCGCTGCGTATGGAACATCAGAGGATTCTTCTGCGGGAACGACGAAGAGCAGCGGCGATTCGGTCAGCATCTCGGATGAAGCGCGGGAACTGCTGGCCAAAAAGCTGGAGGACTATGGTGCTGATTCCGTGGACGAGCTGACCTCGGACCAGCAGGGAGCGCTCATGACGCAGCTTGGCTCCGTGCTGTCGGAAGAGTCATCCGATGGTGTGGCCGCGACTTCGTCGGGTGACTCGGGTGAATCGGGCGATGCGGGTGATGCGGGTGGTACGACACAGGTCGCCTCAACCTCTGTGTCCTCCAGCTCCACCAGCTCCACGAGTTCCACGAGTTCCAGCGGGTCAGCTGCAGCAGGATCTGGCGCAGCAGCCTCTGGCTCGACGGAGGAATCATCCGACAGCGATGAAGACACCATCGAGAGCCTGCAGGAAGAAATTGAAAAGCTGCAGGAGGAGATTTCCCAGCTGCAGTCAAAGGCAAACGATGACGTGGAAGCCAAGGATGAGCTGGATGCCAAGAGAATAGAACTGGCATCGCTGCAATCCGAGCTGGCCATGCTTCAGGAGCAGAGCTCCGAATAGCCGGTTTGCCCTGTGCGGCACATCGGCAGGGGAAACCGGTGCGTCGCTGGAATGAATGCCGAAGGCACTATGGTATCCGGGGATACACAAAGGGTGCCTGCCATGGATACGCAGTTGCAGTGCCAGAGTGACTAGTGTGACTGGGGCGACTGGGGTGACTGGCGTAGCAGGTACAAACGGCGTGACAGGTATGAAAGGCGCGGCAGACGCAAAACGGATATAGCCGAGGACGCGCTGCTGGTCGGACAACGGAAAACGCCGGATACAATAAAACGCCGCCATGGAAACATGGCGGCGTTTGTATTCTTCCGGTTGGAAAAGTCTATTTGCCGAAGGCGGCGTTGTGGCGTGCGGCAAAGCTTTCCTGCGTGAAAACGTGTTCCTGCGTGCCATAGTGCTCAACGCAGTAGCTGGCGCATACAGCGCCCATGCGGGCGGATTCTTCAACAGACTTGCCGTCGACAATGCCCTTGATGAGTCCGGCGCGGAAGGCATCTCCGGCACCGGTGGGGTCCTGCACCTTTTCTGCCTGTGCAATGCCAACCTGCACAGGGCTGCCGTTGTCTATGCGGCTGCCGTTTTCGCCGAGAGTGGTGATGATGTAGTCACACTTTTCCAGCAGCTGCGCCTTGGTGCAGCCGGTGGTATTCATGATCATTTCCAGCTCATAGTCGTTGGTCACCAGCATGTAGGCACCGGTGATGCATTCCAGCATTTCTTCGGCGTTGAAGACGGGAATCTGCTGGCCGGGATCGAAGATGTAGCGCACGCCGGCGGCGCGGTACGCGCGGGGCAACTCTATCATGTCGTCCTTGTTGCCGGGAGAGACAAGGGCGATGTCCTTTGCCGGATCAAGGTTCTTGAACTCGTAACCGCAGCGGTTGACCATGGCGCCGGGGTTGAAGCCGGTGATCTGGTTGTCGTTCTGGTCGGTGGTGATGTAGGCGCTGGCGGTGAAGAGGTCGTCGAACTTCTTGATGCCTTCAAGGGGCAGGGCGACGTTGTTGAGGGCTTCTTCGTAGCGGTCGAAGTCTTTGCCCACCGCAGTGAGAATGACCGGCTTTTCGCCCAGCAGCGACAGGGAATATGCAATGTTGCCTGCAGTGCCGCCGCGCTTTTCTTCCAGCCTGTCTATGAGGAAGCATACGTTCAGAATGTGAATCTTGTCGGGCAGGATATGATCGGAAAACTTGCCGGGAAAGTTCATGATGCGGTCGTATGCTATGGAGCCGGAAATATAGATGGACATGGCGTCTCCTTGAACTGTGCTGGGAAAGGTTGGTATTCTTCTGTTGCAGGGTTATCCCTGAGGGTATCCCTGATCGGCGGTTTCCGTGCGTATCCAGTCTATGAACTCGGCGCTGCCGCCTGCCATGGGCAGGGCGATGATGCAGGGCACCTCGTAGCTGTGCAGTCTTTTGACTTCGGTTGTGAGCGCATCAAACCGGCTGACCGTGGTCTTGGCCGTGAACGCCACTTCCTTTTCATCCTGTACCTTGTCGTCCCAGTGGAAGATGGACTGGATTCCGCCAAGGATGTTCACGCAGGCGGCAAGCCTTTTTTCCACGAGTGAAGCACCAATGCTGCGTGCTTCGGCCTCGTTTGCTGCCGTCATATACACCAGTATGGTTGCTTCTGGCGGAAGATGCATGCTGCCTCCTGTGATATGCGGCAGTGGCGAAAGCGTGTTCCGTTGCCGCAAGGTGGATTAGCAATACAGCAAGATGGCATGGCGGGCAACGGCGTTAGGCCCGTATACTGCTGATAATTCAGCATGGAAGAAGAGTATGGCACATGAAGGTGCACGCACGGTGTATCGAGCAGAAAAGGGCCGGTTGTTGCGTTCTCTGTAAGGCTGTGCCATATCCGGCACTTCTCATGTCGTACACCCATCCGGCCGGATCAGCCGCAAGGGACACCGATACAAGGAATACCGAATGATGCCGAAAAAAGAACAACGCGCCCTTCTGGTTCTGGAGCGGCTCAAGGCCCGTTATCCCGAGCCGGAGACGCATCTTGATCATCACACCCCGTGGGAGCTGCTGGTGGCCACCGTGCTCGCCGCGCAGTGCACCGACGAACGAGTGAACAAGGTTACGCCCGAATTGTTCCGGCGCTGGCCGGGACCGGCGCAACTGGCCACGGCCCCGCAGGAAGAGCTGGAAGAGGTGGTGCATTCCACCGGGTTCTTCCGCAACAAGGCAAAAAACCTCATTGCAGCGGCGGGGCGGGTCATGTCTGTCTATGGCGGCGAGGTACCGCAGACCATGGCGGAACTTGTTACCCTGCCGGGGCTGGCACGCAAGACGGCCAATGTTGTCCTCTGGGGTGGATTCGGCATCAACGAAGGCATGGCGGTGGACACCCACGTCAAACGCATCGCCTTTAGGCTCGGCCTGACGGCTTCCGGCGACCCTGTGCAGGTGGAGAAAGACCTGCTTCCCCTCTTCCCCGAGGCGGAGTGGGGCAACGTGAACCATCGTATGGTCTGGTTCGGCAGGCATGTCTGCGATGCACGCAAGCCGGACTGTGATCATTGCGAGATGCTGGATATTTGTCCGCGCTGCGGTGTGGGATCAACTGCCTGTAATGCCGCCCGTGATGCCTCTAGTGTTGCCGCCAGTGGTGCCATTTGTGATGCTGACTGTGCGCCGGAGGCCAAGCCCAAACGCCCACGCACCACGCGCAGCAAAAAGACCAAATAGGACCGATAATGCTTGAATCTTCGTTTTGTCATCTCGACGGTGTGGGGGGAGCCTCTGAACAGCGCCTGTGGGACGCAGGAGTGTTTACGTGGCAGGATGCCCTGAACGCTTCTTCCCTGCCGGTTAAACGCCCGTCGCACGAGGGCATGTGCCGTCTGCTCGCCGAATCCCGCAAACGTCTGGAATTACGCGATGCCGCATGGTTCGGCAGCCGCATGCCAGCCAACCAGCAGTGGCGGCTGTTGCCCGATTTCATCGATTCCGTTGCCTGCGTGGACATAGAAACCACCGGCTTGTCATGGCCGCAGGCGCATATCACCACCATTGCGCTGTATGACGGGACAGATGTGAAAACATATGTCCATGGGGATAATCTTGAAGCATTTGCGGACGATATACAGAAGTATCAATTGCTGGTGACCTTTAACGGCAAGTGCTTCGATGTGCCCTTCATAGAACGGAGTTTCGGCATATCGCTGCAATGCGGGCACATAGACCTGCGGTACGTGTTCAAGGCCCTCGGAATATCCGGCGGGCTGAAGAACGTTGAAAAGGTGCTGGGCATTGACCGTGGTGATCTTTCCGGCGTGGACGGTTTTCTGGCCGTGCTGTTGTGGCGGCATTATCGCCGCACGGGGGATGCACGGGCACTGGAAACGCTGCTTGCCTATAATGTGGAAGACGTGCTCAACCTCATGCCGCTGGCCATATGGGCATATAACGAGCATCTTGCCGCAACGCCGTTTGCGACGCTCAAACGGTTGCCGGAACACAATGTAGCCGAGAATCCGTTTGCCGCGTCCCGTGAGATATTGTATAGTGTAACAGGACAGATGTAGCCCTTTGCACAATCTGCGAGAGCAAGCTGTTGAAAACGGCGGGGAGCAGCGGCGGATTCGTCTGTCGATGTATGCTCGACTCTCCCGCGCTGAAGATGTTTTTATGGCCTTTGTGTGGTTCGTGTTCCCGGCTTTTGTGAAATATCATTGCGCAGAGATGCAACGGACGACGAAATATAGTATGTTTGCTAGTATAACGGGGTGAACGCAGCATGACGCAGAGCAATATCCTTCTCGAATCAGGTACCAACGAACTCGAGATCATCGAATTTTTCATTGCCGAGGAAGACGCTCAGGGCACTAAGTACACCGGCTACTACGGCATGAACGTTGCCAAGGTGCTGGAGATAATCCGCAAGCCGGATGTGACGGGCATGCCCAATAAGCACCATCCTGCCGCTCTGGGAACGTTCAACCTGCGCGGCCGGGTTCTGCCGCTTGTGGACCTTTCCATATGGCTGGGCAAGAAGATGGAAGCCTCCGATGCCCGCAAGGTCATCGTTTCCGAGTTCAGCGGCGTTATTACCGCTTTTCTCGTCTCGGGGGTTACCCGCATCCATCGCCTGAGCTGGAGTCAGGTGGAAGCGCCCAGCGGGCATGTGCGCAGCTTCAGCAACGATTCCGTCACCGGGGTTGTGCGCTTTGAAGATCGCATTGTGTTCATTCTGGATATGGAAAAGGTGGTTGCCTCTCTTAACCCGCGTCTGCAGATGGACAGGCGGATAGAGGAAGTGCAGCAGGCAGAGGGAGTATCCTACAGGGCGCTTGTGGCGGACGATTCCGGTTCCATCCGCAACATGATTGTCCGCACCATGGAAAAGGCCGGCTTCGAGTGCACGCAGGCGCTCAACGGTCGCGAAGCCTGGGATATTGTGGTTGAGATGAAAAAGCAGGCTACGGAGCAGGACAGGCCCATAACCGATTTTGTGGACCTGATTGTTTCGGATATCGAAATGCCGGAAATGGACGGGCACAACTTCACCAAGCGTGTGAAGGAAGACCCGGTGTTGAAGAACCTGCCGGTCATTCTCTTCTCATCGCTCATTACCGAGACGCTGCGCCACAAGGGGATTGCAGTCGGCGCAGACGATCAGGTATCCAAGCCCGACCTGCCCACCCTGACGGAGCGGGCTAAGGGACTTATCCTCAAGTACCACGGGAAATAGGGATTTCGTAAAACGGAAGAGTAGGCCCCTGCAGTTTCGGCTGCGGGGGCTTTTTTATCGCTGCAGAAGCGAGAACCAGTACTCGGACTGCTTATCGTAATTTTCGACGCAGCTGGCGGCGTCCTGCTTGGAAAGCTGGAGGTCTCGCGCGATGAAATCGTAGTGGTCCGGGTTGCTGCCGTAAATGAGGCAGGCGATGGCTTCATAGCGGTGCACGTTCAGGCTGTGTTCATCCAGTGCGGCGGCAATGTTGGGAGGCAAGGTGCCGAACTTGTCGTCGGGAACCTTTCCCTGAGGCGTGTTCATGTCGATCTCTTCCTCGCTCGCAAGGAAGGAGAAGGCATCGGCTGCGCTGAGGGCGATGTCGCCGCCATTGTCGAATGATTCGATGAGCAGGATGGTTGCCAGCGAATCAACGGCATCTTCTTCGCCGCCGTCGGTGGGAATGCCGCGCATGGAGATGATGGCGTGCCCAAGCTCGTGGAACAGGGTGTGCTGAACGGCATCAAGGGTGGCGCGTTCCAGAGCCTGCGGGCTGTCTGTGTAGCCGTTGCGGGTGAAAATGCGTCGCAGTTCGGCAACAAAGGCGTAGGGGAAGTGAATTTCTGCCGGGCGGCCTTTCATGGCCGGAGCGTACTGCGGTCCTTCCTCCGTGCCGAAGCGGATGACAACGTTGCGGGGAAGGCAGTTGAGAACGTTGATAACCCGCGCCACATCGTCGCCCACGTGGCTTTCGATGAGCATTTCTGCGATCTCCACATCTTCCTTGCTGGCCGGTTCATAGGCGAGTGAGACTTTTCCCGCTGCAGAAGCGGGGCCATGCATTGCCAGCAGAAGAACCAGCAGGAGAAAGGTGCGGGCTACGGGACGCAAAGAGGATACCTCATGGACGGGGAAGATAAAATGCCGGGGCTTTTGAGCCCCGGCATCTGAAAACCATATTCTTCGGCTGCTGTCTAGATTTTTGCGGCGGTGCGCAGATCGTCGACTGCGTTGGTCTGTTCCCAAACGAATTCGGGCAGCTCGCGACCGAAGTGACCGTAGCAGGAAGTCTTCCTGTAGATGGGGCGCTTCAGGTCCAGAGTCTTGGTGATGCCGTAGGGGCGCAGGTCGAATACTTCCTTCACTGCCTTGGTGAGCACTTCGTCCGGAATTTCGGAGGTGCCGAAGGAGGTGGCAAGCACGGATACGGGCTCGGCAACGCCGATAACGTATGCGATCTGCACTTCGCAGGTGGGAGCAAGGCCGGCAGCAACAACGTTCTTGGCGATGTAGCGGCCCATGTAGGCAGCGGAACGGTCAACCTTGGACGGGTCCTTGCCGGAGAAAGCGCCGCCGCCGTGGTGGCCCATGCCGCCGTAGGTGTCCTGAATGATCTTGCGGCCGGTGAGACCGCAGTCGCCCATGGGGCCGCCGATAACGAAACGGCCGGT
>JBKEAK010000123.1:0-39021 GCA_047972125.1 Halodesulfovibrio sp. | reverse complement strand
GGTCCCGGCCCGGCGGAGCCAAAAAAATAGAAATAACGTTGCCAGCAAACTGAAAGGCCGGACAGCATGTGCTGTCCGGCCTAGTGCGTTTGAGCGGTGAAAAAGGCTATTTCTTGTGGTGCGCTGCGGGCTTTTCACCCAGCACGTCGGCAAATTCCTCACCGTATATGGTGAGCATGACCATGAAGAAGCTGAGAATGAGCGGACCGTAGAGAATGCCCAGAATGCCGAAGGCCTTGATGCCCCCGAGAATGGACATGAAGTTGAAGAACACGGAAACCCGTGCACTGTCCTTCATGAAGTAAGGCCGCAAAAAGCTGTCTATGGCCGCAACGGGCAGGGCGCACCACAGAAGCAGAAAGACTGCGCTTTGCCATTCGCCCACAATGAGCAGGTACAGGCTGGCGGGTATCCACACAAGGCCGGTGCCCACCACGGGAATGAGGGAGCAGAAGCCCATGACAGTGCCCCAGAACAGGGCGGGAATACCCACCATGGCAAGGCCGAAGCCGCCTACAATGCCCTGCAGCACGGCAACGAGCAGCCCCCCGACGAGAACCGAGCGGGAAACCTGACGCAGGGTGTTGATGATGTTGTCTTCCTGCTCCTCACGCATGGGGCAGAGGTATTTCACTGCGGCGAGCATCTTCTTGCCGTCTTTCAGCAGGAAGAAGACGATCAGCAGCATGAGCAGGAAGTGGAAGAAAAAGGTCACCGTATCACCAAGGGCGCTGGTGGCGAAGGATATGACAGCCTGCCCCGCAGACTTGGAGGCCAAGGTGATGTTGTGCTTGATATCCAGCTCAAGCGGGTCAATGAACGGCAGTTTCTGCTGCAGCCACTGCATGGCGGATAGAATGCCGCTCTGGTTCGTCAGCTGGTCAAAGTCGGTTATCCGTAGCCAGTCGTTCACGGCGCGGATGCTGTCCACGGCCTGCGGAATGAGGCCGGAGAGAAATACCGTGACCGGCAGGGCGAAACAGACCACCAGAATGCCGATAACGGCACCGGAAGCCAGCATGTCCCTGTTGCCGACCCGCACGAGAATGCGGTTGTAGAGCGGCGAGAAGCTGGCGGCTATGACAATGGATATGATGCCCGTATGCATGAACGGCCTTATGACGCCGTACATGAGATACAGGGACAGAAGCACCAGAACGATCAGAAAATAGCCGTACAGCCCCTGTCGCGAGAACGTGCGGGTGAACTGGGCAAGAGGGTTTGTCAGCTCCTGTTGCTCCTGCAGTTCCTGTTGTTCCTGCTTTTCGCAGTTGCTGTCGGCCGGGGAATGGGTGTTTTCGGTCATGGTCGGATGGCGTCCGCGGGGCTACATGGCTCCGGCAGGCTTGCCTGCAAGACCGCAGTAGCCGGGATCGGTTTCGTCTTTGCGTTGAGGGTTCTTGAAACGCCACATCATGCAGTCTTCACCCTGACAGAACTTCATCTTGTCGTCGGAAGTCTTGAGTAGCGGGCACGTTTTAAATCGGGCTTCCTTTTCGGGCAACAACATTTATACCTCCTTTCACTTTCTTTTCAGGGGAGCAGGGGCATGGTTTCAGGTGCGCTGCCGGCCGGTTTTCAATACGGTCTTTGCTGAGCCGCACTTCGGTATAAAAGGAACCGCAGCGCCGGTTTTTGTGAAGGAACTGTACGCCAAAACAAAGATTCCTGCATCAGGTTTCGCCGTAACCCTTTTCTGCCGAAAAAAAGTGATTTGTTCCCTAAAGGATTTCGCAGGTGGGCCGATATGTCTGTTGAACAGGGAAAGTAAAATCTCTGAACAGGAGGGGATATTATGGAAGTTGATGCCCTTAAAGGTGGTGCGGAAGGTATCGCCAATGTGTTGGAGATGCAGCGCATGGCCCAGACGGAGCACCGCATGGACCAGCAGGATCAGAACAGGCTTGCGCATCGTGAGCAGCAGGGAGAGGGCGCTGCCCGTCCCCAGAGCGGCGTTGCCATTCAGGGCCTGGGTGAGAACCTGAACATGATGGTCTAGACGACCTTGCCACATCCCGTTGCAGAAAGCGGAGCCTTTGGGCTCCGCTTTGTTTTTTGCCTGCATCTTTTTTTGCCTGTGGCCGCGTGTTTATACCGGTGCTTGTGGCTGACCGTCTCTGACCGTCTCTGGCCGTTTGGGCTGTGACTGGAAATGCTGACGCCCGGAGCACTGTGTTTCGTTGTGGTGTGCTGTGCTTCTCAGTGGTGCGTCGTGTCACCCGATCTACGTGGTTCGAATGTGGCGCAGACCGGGGCAGAAATTCGGGGCTATCGATCCAGCAGGGAGAGCGTGCGCATGACATCGGTTATGTCCGCAGGATCAACCGTGCCGTAATCTGCCTCGCGCATATCCTCTTCAAACCCGGCAGGTCTGCCGAACACCGCAAGGCTTACGCGTTCCATTATGCGGATCTGTTCGCGGGCTTCATCTTCATGCACAAAGGGAGCCTGTGCGCCCTGCATCATGATCAGGTCCATGGAATAGCGTTGCATGCGCTCCGTGAATTCCTGCGACTGCCGCAAGGCCTTGTTCAGGCGCTGATGGCGCTTGTGCAGGTGGAACCATGGATCAGCCTCGCGTTCCGCGCTGCCTGTCACGTTTGCTTTCGCAGATGATCCGCCTTGTTGTGGCGGAAACACGATACTCTTGGGCAGCGAAGAGAGAAAATGCAGCCAGAAGGCCAGTGTGGCGGCATAGGCGGGATCACCTGACGGATAGTGTTCGAGAAAGGCCAGCAGCAGCGCTTCGAATGCACCTTCAAACCGAAGGTGCGTGGCCTTGATGCTGCACCGTATGCGTGTTGCCATATGCGCAGGGTGGAGCCGTGCTATGCACAGCCTGACAGGTTCGGACAGGGCGACATCCAGATGCAGCCTGCGCACCGTATCCCGCCAAATGTAGCCGGGAATGGTGAACCGTATGGGAGCAGTATCCGGCATGTGCAGCAGGCATGGCGGCGCGGCCTGCTCAAGCATGGTGGTAAGCCGGTCGATTTCTTCGGCAGGGAACGCGTCAGAGAAAGTATCAGGGAACGTATTGGGGAAATGCGAAAGCGCAGGCCCGGAGGCCTGCGCATGCATGGATACATTTTCACCGGGATGCAGAATGCCATCCAGTTCGTACAGAAGCGGCGCATCGGGAAAGAGCAGGAATTCGGCAAAGGTCTCGAAGTCGGGATGCTCGGGCGAGAGCACTTCGCGCAGAATGTCTTCGTCGTGTCCGCCGAGCACGGTGTCCGCGTAGCGGTGCACATCTTCCGAAAGGCTGCGTCCGTTTTCGAGCCATGCAACCACGGCGTCGAAGATGGCCTGCGTTAAGGGATGCGGCATGTTACGCCCCCTTTTTCACCTCGTTCCACAGCGCGTCCATCTCGGAGAAGGAAAGGTCGGCAAAGACCTTGCCGCGGCTGCGGGCCAGAGCTTCCATCCGCTCGAACCGGTCGAGGAACTTGAGGTTGGTGTTGTTCAGGGCAGCATTGGCCTTGAGGCCCTTGCGGCGGCCCAGTTCAACCATGGTGAAGAGCACGTCGCCGAATTCGCGTTCCTGCGCGTCCTTGTCATCCGTTGCGCATGCGGCGTTGAATTCCTGCCACTCGGATTCCAGCTGTTTGTCCACAGCGGCGTCGTCCGGCCAGGTAAAGCCTATGCGGGCGGCCTTGGAATTCAGGCGGTAGGCCTTGAGCAGCGGGGGCAGACCCTTGGGCAGGCTGTCGAATGCGCCCTTGGGCTTGTCTTCTTCACCTTCCTTCTTTTCGCTGCGCTTGATGCGTTCCCAGTTTGCCCACACATCGGCAATGCTGTTCACGCTGGCGTCGTCAAATACGTGGGGGTGGCGGCGGATCATCTTTGCGGCGCTTTCCTGCATGGAATCCGCAAGGGAGAATCCCTTGCATTCGTACAGGCGGCTTATGAAGAGGATGAGAAACATCACGTCGCCGAGCTCTTCGCGCACATCCACAATCTTTCCGCTGCGGATGGCATCTACGAGCTCAAAGGTTTCTTCCAGCAGGTAGTCGCACAGGCTCTCCGGGGTCTGCTCCTTGTCCCACGGGCATCCGTCGGGGCCGAGGAGTTTTTCGATCACGTCCTTAAGGGCGGTGGTGGCTTCCGATATGGGGCTGGTCATGACAGGCTATCCTTTGCGCGCATCGGAAACGGTGCACGGTTTGCGGGTATGAACGGAAAATTGGCGACTAGAACGAGCGTTCCGGAATGTACTGTTGCAGGTAGCTTGTAGCCTGTTGCAGATAGGGAACGGATTTGGAGTTGGTGACGAATTCCGCATTGGGCAGGAAGTAGGTGATGCAGGCAAGCAGCACGCAGCAGATGAGCACACCCTTGAAACCGCCCAGCAAAAGCCCGGCCAGATGGTCGAGCCATGCGGCAGGGGTGGAGCCGATAATGGTGTGGATGACCGCAGCCAGCAGGGACGTGAGCAGTATCACGCCGAGAAATACACCTGCGTAGGAAACAATGCCCACCCATGATTCATCCGTGATGACCTTGCTCACATAGGGCATGGCCTCGGTGTAATACCTGTTTGCCAGCAGAAAGCCGCCCACCACGCCTATGATGGCGCCAAGCTCGGTCACGAGCCCGCGGAAGCGGCCCCTTATGAGGAAAAAGCCCACGATGACAATAAAGATTATATCGAGTGAGTTGAAGCTTGGTATGTCAGTCACGATATGCTCGCAAAATGGGTTGTCGTTTTCGGGGCAGAGAGCCAAAGCGGGCCAGCAGGAGCAGCCTGCGGCCTCGGGCTGCACATGCATAGCAAAAGTGACCTGTCAGGGGAAGAGAAAGAGGAAGGCGGCGGCATTTTCGCGAATGAAGAAGCGCATTGCCAAGCCGGTTCATTGTGGCTAAATAATAGTGGCTGTGTGCGCTGCTGGCGGGCATGCTGAGCATGCTGGGCTGACCGGCCCTGCCGATTCGGTTCGGGCCACTGGTTTGATCGGATCTGCCGATTCAGCCAAGAGAGCCAGTTCAGCCCATTTAGCCAATTTAACTTGTTAAATTGCTTGAACCAGTTTGGTTGGTTTGGTCGGGGTAGGGGGCTGTGTGTATGAATTCAAGACCGGAGTACTATGGGAACTCTTGCATTATCTGCCCTTAAGCCGGGTATGAAACTGTCGGCCGATGTTCTGGACAGAAACGGCCGCAAGCTGCTCTCGTGCGGAGACGCACTCACCGAGCAGTCTTTGCGCGTACTCAAGATTTGGGGTGTGACCGAAGCACAGGTGGAAGGGCCGGATAACGGAGATGCCTCTTCTGCCGTGCCTGAAGAAATACCCGCAGACCTGTATGAAGCCGCCCTTGCGGATACCGGGCACCGCTTCAGGCATAATGATGCCTCGCTGCCTGTCATCAGAGAGCTGCAACGGCTGGCCACCCTGCACCTTGCCCGTAAAATGACCGCTGCCCGCGCAGCCGGAGATGATCCTCTTGCGCTTGTGCGTCCGGCACCCGTGGTGCAGCCGGATGGACCTTGTCCATCGCCCGTGGAAGTGCAGTCCCTGATGCGGGACGACGTGAAACTGGGGTCGCTTCCCTCGGTGTTCCACAAGCTTGTCGAGGTGGTGAACGATTCGCGCAGCTCCGCAACGGACGTGGCCGAAGTCATTGCCAACGATACGGACCTTGTCGCCCGCCTGCTGCGCGTGGTGAACAGTCCCTTCTACGGAATGACCGCAAAGGTAGACACCATCTCGCGGGCCGTAACCGTTGTGGGCAGCAACCAGCTTGTCTCCCTTGCCATGGGTATATCTCTGGTCGCCTCGTTCAAGGGTATTCCTGAGCACCTGGTAACCATGCGCAACTTCTGGGAACATTCCATTGCCTGCGGCATGGCTGCGCGCATTCTTGCCAGCTATCGCCGCATATCCAACACCGAGCGTTTTTTCGTTGCGGGCATATTGCACGACATTGGGCGTCTTATCATGTTCAAGTTGCTGCCTGTGCATTCCACGCATCTTTTCCATACCGCCTACTCGGAAAACAGAATTGTGCAGCAGTGCGAAAAAGACATAATGGGCTTTACGCACGACCGTCTCGGCGGATTGTTGCTCAAGGCATGGCGCTGCCCTGTTTCCCTTGAGAAGAATGTGCGCTATCACCATCTGCCGGGTATGGCTCCCACCGTGCAGGAGGCGGCCATAATGTGCGTTGCGGACGTGGCTGCAAATGCCTTCCGCTTCGGTACCAGCGGCGAGCGGCTGGTGCCCGTGCTCACCCGCGAGGCGTGGGATTGTCTTGAGTTGCCTGTCAGCGTGCTGGGACAGGTGGTCTTGCAACTGGATTATCAGGTAGCAGAAATCGTACGGTTGATGAATGTCGATGGATAACGCTGCACACCCGTCCGGGACGCATAGTCTTGAGCAAAGGCTCAGACACCTTGAGGAACAGGCAAGGTTCACGCTTGATGTTCTGGAAATGGCCTCGACTCTGGGCGATTTTCAGACTTGCATAAACAAGCTGCACGAACCCACGGCCCTTCTGGAAGAGACCATTCTCCGCATCGGCGAGCTGGTGCATTTCTCTGCATCGGCCTTTTATCTTGTGGATGAGAACAGCTCGGACTTTGCGCTGTCTCTGTGCTCCCCCGCCATGTTCAGGGATATGCTCGATGCGGAAGTGCAGCATCTGATCGACAACGGTGTCTTTGCGCTTGCCGTGCGCGAGAACAGGCCCGTTACCGTGTATTCCCGTGACAACATGTACCGCCTTGTGCTGCACGTACTGGCAACCTCGTCACGTACGAGAGGCATGTTTGTCGGCGTCATGTCCAAGGGCGAACGCAATCTTTCCGGCATTCTCATGTCGCTGCTGTCCATTGTGCTCAAGCACTGCGCCAATGCCATTGAGAGTTTCGAGCTTTACCGGCTGTTCAGGCAGGGCGACCGCGACCAGTATCAGTTTGCGGAATCGCTTCCCCTGCCGGTGGTGGAGCTTTCCGATACCGGTGAGGTGCTGTTTGCCAATGCCGCTGCCGGCAAGCTGTCGCTGGAGCAGGGGGGCACCCTGTTTTCCCGTATTGCCACCGGTAGCCAGTCTGCAGCCCGTTCGTGCATGGTCACCTGTGCCGGTGGTGAGCCGGTTGGCGGCGTGATGCTGGATTTGCTTGACGAACAGGGCGGGGCATTGCCCGTGGTGCTGCATGCAACGCCGTGGCGGAGCAGTGTAACGGATTTGCGCATTCGCTGTATTCTGGTGCCCGCCTGAGCGGGGCATGTCTGTATGGAGCAAGGGTGTTAGCATGAAGATCGAAGTAAAGTGTTTTGCCACGCTGGCGCATTGCGCTCCCGCCGGTGGCCTGCTTGAGGTTGAGGCCGGAACAAGCGTGGGCAGTATCATTTCCCTGCTCGGTATTCCTGCGGATGAAGTGAAGATCCGTTTTGTGAATGGCGTGCATGTAAATGATGATGCGGTGGTCGCAGACGGCGATAGGGTTGGTCTTTTCCCTGCAGTCGGAGGGGGTTAGCCGTTATAATTTTCCTGAAAGTCTGTAGCGGGGAACTGTTGCCTACCTGTCTTCTCATGGGTATAGTCCATCCGTTTGTGTGCAACGGGGGAGATGGGCTGTATGCCGGAGAATAGCGACGCTGCCGTTCGCAGCGATATCTTTTATATAGATTCCAGCCTGTTCAGGGTATTTGATTCCGCTTCTGCCGGAGTGGCTGTCTATACGTGCGACGGTGCGGTTATCTATGCCAACGATGCCTTGCAGCGTCTGATGGGGCGTGGTTCGGATGAACTGGCCAGCTTCCATTCCGGAACAGGCTGCTGCGCGGAATCTTTTGCGGAAGAGACCTTGCGCTTCAAGGCGGTTGCCGAAGGTCACAAGGTTGGCGGCTCAGTCCGCGTGCGTCTTTCCCGTCCCGACGGCTCCTGCCTTTTCGTTCGTTCCGACCTCTATTCCATCCACGATATTCAGACCAACACCCGCCTTGTAGTGCGCCAGCTGAGCGAAATTACCGAAGCCAGCGTTCCTTCTGCACTGATTGCAGGCGCGCGCCGGGAAAAGGCCTATGTGGCCTTGCAGCTTCTTACGCAGGTCATACTGCGCGAATTCACGCTCAACGGCCTGATGGAAGGCATCCACGGTGTGCTGCGCGAGCTCATGCCCGCAGAAAGCTGCTCCATATCGTTGACCGGCGGCCCCGGCACCATCATATCCTCTCCCTATTTCTGCGATATCAAGCGCGAGGCTCCGGAGCCGCGCGCGTTCGGCAACGGCCTGACCGAGTTTGTATACATATGGGGCAAGCCGTTCATGCTCAGGCGTGACGAGATCATGGATATGGAGGCCAAGGGCGTGGTGTGCCCGGCAAGACCTCGCCCCGCAGTTTGGTTGGGTGTGCCGCTGCGTACGCACGCGGGTGAAAACGTGGGCGTGCTCACGGTGCGCTGTTATTCGGACGGAGAGGCCTTCACTCCCGAAGACCTGCAACTGCTCGAACTGATTTCCGGTTACGTGGGCGGGGCCATAGAAACGTTCAGGCAGCAGGAGGCCCTTCGCAACAGCGAGGCACGCTTCCGCGCCGTATTCGAATTTTCCGGTCTGGGCGTGTGCACCATAGGCGTTGCGCAGGAGATTATCGAGAGCAACAGGCATGTTGCGGACATGTTTGATACGGACGGTGGCAAACTTATCGGTGCCGATTTTGCCCGTTTCATCATCGACGAGCGGGTGCGCCAGACCATACGGGACCGTTTTGCTGCGCTGGTTGACGGGGCGGAAGAGAGTTTTACGGAAACAGCGGAATGCTCCGTTTCCGGCGCGGCGCGTTTCTGGTGCCGCATGTCTTTTACGTCTGTCCGCGATGCCAACGGCGACTTCTCCTTTTCCGTCGTGCTGCTTGAGGATGTGACGGAGCACAAGCTTTCCGACGACAGGCTCATGCACATGGCCTTTCACGATGCGCTGACCCGGCTGCCCAACCGCACGCTGTTCATGGACCGCCTCAGCAACGCCATCCGCAGGGCCCGCCGCCATGAGGATTACCACTTTGCCGTGCTGTTCATGGATATGGACCGGTTCAAGGTGGTGAACGACAGTATGGGCCACAAGGCGGGGGATGAACTGCTCAAGCAGTTTGCCCTGCGCGTAAGCAGTTGCCTGCGCGAGTCTGATACCTTTGCGCGCTTTGGCGGTGACGAATTTGCCGTGCTTATGGATGATCTGGAAGATGTGTTGCAGGCTCCCCATGTGGTGCAGCGCATTCTGGATTCCTTGAAGGTTCCCTTCAAGGTGGGCGATGTGGAGGTATTCAGCGCCGTGAGCATTGGTGCTGTGCTGCGGGCCCGCGATTACGAACGTCCCGAGGATATTCTGCGGGATGCAGATGCCGCCATGTACCGCTCCAAGGAGAACGGGCCGGGCCGGTATGAGATTTATGACCGCACCCTGCATTCGCGTATGCAGGATATGCTGCAGCTTGAGAACTCCATACGTCGCGGCCTTGAGTATTTTGAATTCCAGCCCGTGTTCCAGCCGTATGTGACGCTGCAGACGGGCCGTCTGCGCGGTGCCGAAGTGCTGGCTCGTTGGCGGCAGCCCGGAGGCGGTATTGTGCCGCCTGTGGAGTTCATTCCCGCTGCGGAAGACTCCGGCCTTATCTATGGTCTGGACTGCCAGATGCTGGAATACGGCTGCGCGGCGCTCGCCGACTGGCGCAAGCGCTATAACGGCGCTTCGTCATTCTCCATGAATTTCAACGTGTCCGCCGTCACCATGCATCGCTGGAACCTTCTGGACGTGTTCATGAAGATCGTGTCCGATTCCGGCTGCAGGACCTCGGACATCTGCCTTGAAATTACGGAAAACACTCTGCTCAAGGGTGAGGAAGGGGTAACGGACCGCCTGTGGAAGCTGCGTGACCTTGGGGTGCGCATCGCTCTGGACGACTTCGGTACCGGCTATTCATCCTTCAACTACCTGCGCAGCTTCCCCGTGAACATGATCAAGGTGGATAAGATATTCACGGCCTCTGTGCTGGAAGACAGGGCCTCGCACGGCATTGTGCAGGCCATTGTGAGTCTGGGCAGAGGACTTGGCATGGAGGTTGTCGCAGAAGGCGTGGAAACCCTTGACCAGGCGCAGATGCTGGCCTCGTTGGGATGTGAAGCCGCGCAGGGCTACCTGTATTCCCAGCCCGTGGACCCCGAACGCCTGTTCAGAATGATGGAACACGGCCGTCTGCCCATGGAAGCGGGCTAGGCCTCCTGACTATCTACCAGTCTTCGCCTTCTGCTGTGCCGCCGCGCATGTCCGTGGCAATGCAGCGCAGCAACCCGTAATCAAACCTGCCTTTCAGCGCATCAAATGCGCCCCTGAGTCCTGTACCCGCACCAATGCTGGCACCGAGTGCCTCGCGTATGACATGCATGTCGGCGGGGTCTAGCTGGCCGGTTATCTCTTCCAGTTCCATTTCCTTGAGGCGCAGAGCCTGCGCAAAGTGACCATAGACCGTTCCGGTGGCAAGCCCCCGTTCTGCGGCAACGGCTTCTGCCGTGCCGAGGGTCTTCAGCATGTCCATGGATGCGCGCACCGTTGCGGTTATGCCCCTGCTGTCGCGGGCAATCTTGCGGCGTTCCTTTTCCGCTGCCCGTTGCGGCAGTGGCGGCGTGCTTTCCGGTTTGCCGTGTTCCGCTTCGTGGGCGGCCAGCAGGTCCAGAAACAGCTGGCCGTACATGGCCAGTTTTGCCTGTCCCACCCCGTAGAGGTTGCTCAGTTCATCCAGCGTGGCAGGTCGGTAGGCGGCAAGTTCCATGAGGGTTTTGTCGGGGAAAATTGCGTAGGGGGGAACATCCTGCTCCTCCGACAGCCGCAGCCGCTCGTTGCGCAGAGTCTGCAGCAGCGATGATGTGAGCGGGTGAGAAAGAGTGGCGTGCAGGGCTGCCTCCATTTCCGGTGTGACCCGCCCGTGCGCTGCCGGTGCAGCAAGGGACTCGCGCCGCAGCTGAACAGTGCGGTCGCCGCGCAGCACCTGCCAGCTTTCTTCGTTCAGCAGCAGGTTGCCGTGGCCTTCCATATCCACATCCAGCAGGCCGAGCGCGACCAACTGGCGGAAGACGGATTTCCATGATTCCTTGGCCAGTTCTTTGCCGCATCCGAAGGTCTTGAATTCGTTATGACCGTGGTCGGCAACGCGTTTGGTGAGCTTGCCCAGCAGAATATCGGTCAGGTGGGCCACGCCGTAGCGCTGCCCTGTGCGGTAGACGCAGGAAAGGGCCTTTTGCGCGGCAACGGTGCCATCCCATGTCTGCGGTGGGGTGATGCAGGTATCGCAGTTACCGCAGGGGGCATCGAGAGGTTCGCCGAAATAGCCGAGCAGTGCCTTGCGTCGGCATTCCACGGTTTCAAGAAAACCGAGCATGGCGTTAAGCTTCTGATGTTCGATGAAGGAGCGCGGGTTTTCCTCCGGCGAGCCGATCATCTTGCGCAGAATCACCACATCGGCCAGTCCGTAGGTCATGAAGGCTTCTGCAGGCAGTCCGTCGCGTCCCGCACGGCCGGTTTCCTGATGATAGGCTTCAAGGCTGCGGGGTGGCTCAAGGTGCGCGACAAAACGCACGTTGGGCTTGTCCACGCCCATGCCGAAGGCCACGGTTGCCACCATGACCACCCCTTCTTCCCGCATAAAGCGTTCCTGATTGTGGCTGCGCTGGATGGCGGTCATGCCCGCATGGTAGGGCAGGGCGGGTACTCCGGCGGCCTGCAGTGCCTCTGCGGTTTCTTCAACCTTCTTGCGCGATACACGGTAGACAATGCCTGCTTCGCCGGTGTGCCGTTGCCTGATGAAGGCCAGCAGCTGGTCTATGCCGCGATCCTTCTGCACAATCGTGTAGCTGATGTTGGGTCTGTCGAATCCTGTGGAAAAGACTGAAGCGCCGCCAAGCTGCAGGTGGTCCACAATGTCGCGGCGGGTGGGACCGTCCGCCGTGGCGGTAAGGGCGATGCGGGGAACCTTGGGAAAACGCTCGTGCAGCACGGAAAGCTGTGTGTATTCGGGCCGGAAATCGTGCCCCCACTGGGAAACGCAATGGGCCTCGTCTATGGCAAACAGGGCAATGGGCAACCCATCCAGACGATTCAGGACCTGGGGCCTCAGGAGGCGTTCCGGCGCAACATAGAGCAGGTCGAGCGCTCCGCCGTGCAGGGCCGCTTCCACTTCTCTCTGCCGCGTGGGAGAAAGGCTGGAGTTGAGGCAGGCTGCCCTTACGCCCATCTGGGTCAAGGCGCTTACCTGATCCTGCATAAGGGCAATAAGCGGCGATACGACGATGCCGGTGCCCGGTCGCATGATGGAAGGAATCTGGTAGCACAGGGATTTGCCACCACCGGTGGGCATGAGCACCAGCGCGTCGCCGCCGCCAAGCACATGCTCTATTACGCTGTGCTGTTCGCCCTGAAAGGCATGGTATCCGTATACGTGCTTCAGCACGTCCAGAGGGGTGGAGAATTCCGGTGCGTCGGAAGCGGGAGTATTGCTGATGAGTGTGTTCTGAATCTGTCTGGTCGGCATGCGCAGGACACTAGCCGATTACGCCGGGTACTGGAAGGGGATTCGGACTATATCGCGGCATGCATTGAAGATAGCTTGATCTATCAGGCATCTTTAGTTTACCTCTTGTGTTCGTATTCAGAAACCAATGGGGAGGGTATAGTGCGACGCTGCGTTCTGCTGCTAATTTTGCTGTTTCTGGTGGGCTGTAAGGCAACAATGGTGGGCACAAATGCTGAAAGCACCACCGATGTGGAAAACAAACAGGTGGTGGGCGACCAGCGGGTTGTCTTTGTCTCGTATGACGAGGCAATAGACATTGCCGAAGAGGTTGCAAGCCTGAAATTCCGTTCCGTCAAGGTGAACAAGGCACGCAACGGTATTATCGTTCACACATATGATCCCATGTATGGGGCCTTCATAGGCCGGATAGAACCAGTTGTGCTGTATATCCCGAAGACGCAGGAATACGGCATTACTTTTCTGATGTATGGAAAAGGAGACGGTTTCTGGGACGGAACACTCACTCCAAAGACCTTTCTGAAAGCATTCTATAAAGAACTTGAGGATTATCTTGAGTTCAATGACATAGAAAATACCGTATACACACAGGCTGAATACACACAGTCCAAGGGCGTGCCGGTCGAAAAGGCCTCCGCGAGCATTCCGCACGACCCGCAGGCGTTTGCCTTCTGGCTCAGCAAGCGTGCGGACCGTGACCCTATGGAAGGTGTGTACGAAGATTCTGCTGGCGAGTTCACGCTTGGCATCTACGCCACTCCCAAGGACAGACAGTACAAGTTCAAGGCTGTCATTCTGGAATCCCGCGACCGCAAATGGAAGGTTGGCGAGATTCTCATCAAGTTCAAAAAGCTGGTACCCGGCTCCGTTTGTCTCAGTCGTATTCAGGACAAGCAGGGGACAGAATCCGGTATTGCCTGGAAGGTTGAGCGCAATTCCATTGTCTCGCTGCGCAAACCGCATGGTGACGTTGCTCTGTACAGGGAATCGGATGCTGATCTGCTCGGTACGGGGGGGGCAACTGCCTCACAGAGCGAGGGGCCTGTCATGCGGGTGGGCGACGAAGAGTACCGTCTCATTTCCGCCGGTTCCGTATGGGTCGTCGGGCCCAAATATCTCGTCACTGCAGAGCATGTTGTAGACAGCGATTATGACTACTTTGTCTTTGAAGGAGATGAGATTCGGCAGGTGCGTGTTGTAGCTACCGATAAAGATCTGGACCTGGCAGTGCTCAAGCTCATGGAAGGCACGTTTCAGGCTCCGCCCATTCCCTTGCGTAAGCAGGCAAAGATACCCAACGGTACTCCCGTGCTGGCTATGGGCTTCCCTGAGCTAGGCACGCTGGGAGCGGAAATCAAGATAACGGCAGGTCTAGTGAACGCCCAGACAGGGCATACAGGCAAGAGTCAGGAATATCAGATTTCGGCAGAGATTCATCATGGTAACAGCGGCGGTCCCGTTCTCGATGACTGCGGTAACGTTATGGGCGTTGTCAGTTCCGGTATTAGCAAGATGATAATGGATAACGTGAGTTTTGTTGTTAAATACCAGTTCTTGAAGGCGTTTATGGAGTCCCACAATGTGGATTTCACCGAAAGAGAATCGACCAAGCCGTTGTCTGCCGTGGAAGTGTTTGAACGTTACTCAAAGTCGGTAATGCTGATTCTGGCGACTGATAAAAAATGATTTTTTCATGCTGCGACAGCGTGTTGTGAATAATTGCCGCAAGTTTGAAACGAAGAGGGTGGAGATGAGGAAGAACTTATTGCTGCGCGTTTTGGGGATTATTGCCGCACTGGGCATGGCTGTCATGCTCGCTGCGTGTAACGGGCCTGTTTCCATGGGGGCTTCCCCTGCCATCAAGCAGGTGGGGGGACAGGTTGTGGGGCCGCAGGATGTGTATGAAATGTCGTTTTTCGAAGCGGTGGACATGGCCCTGACCGTTTCCAAGGACAAGTTCCGCGAAGCCGAGATCGACTATGAGGGCAGAAGCATCCGCGTGAAGAACTGCATGTATCCCGGTGGATGCATGAGTGGCGAAGTGAAGCCCCTTTTGCTCAATGATTACAATACGCACAAGTCCGGAGTGATCTTCCTGCTCGATATCAAGGGTGAGGCTTCCAGCGATCCCTTTGAATACAAACGCCATTCCGACCTCTTCTACGGAGGAATCAAGGAATATGCGAAGCTGCGCGGGGTGTCTCAGACCACCTTCAGGCATTATACGCAGGAAGAGGGAACCTTTATTGAAATTGCTCCCAAGGACGTTCCCCGCGATTTGGCCGGGTTTGTCTACTGGCTGGACAAGAAAGACAATCCGCAGCCGTATGAAGGCGTTTACGAGTTTTCTAACGGTCGTTACACCCTTGGCATTTACTACGACGCATCAGACCGCGTGTACAAGTACAAGGCCATGATTCTGGAGACCCGCACCCGCGAATGGAACGCCGGTGAGATCAAGGTCAAGTTCAACAAGCTGGAAGCGGACAGCGGCTGTCTCAGCCGGTATTTCCTGCAGGACAAGAGCGAAGTGGGTGCCACGTGGCACGTCTACAGCGACGGACTTGTGGCGGAAAACCTGAGAGACGGCGGTTCCAACATTGTGCTGCTGCCCGTGGACGTGAGCGGCTATACCTCGAATGATTCCGGGCGGTCCGGTAAAACCGGCAAGAAGAGCGGCGCAACGGCAAAGAAGGGCGAGCGGACCTACCGCGCTCTCGGCAGCGGTACTGCATGGCTTATCAGCAGCAAGTATCTGGTTACCTGCAACCACGTGGTGGATACCGGCGATACCTACTTTTTGCGAGTGGGTGATGATTACAAGGAAGTTCGCGTTGTAGCCCGCGATGCTGATCTGGATCTTGCTGCGCTCAAGCTGGTTGAAGGGACCATTGATGATCCCATTCTGCCTCTGCGCAAGAATTCTGTGCTTGAGAACGGTTCGGAAGTGTATGCCCTCGGTTTTCCGAAGGTTGGCATTCTCGGAATGACTATCAAAATTACCGACGGCATCATCAGCGCCCAGACCGGTTTTAATGGTCGTGCGCAGGACTACCAGATTTCCGTGCCCATACAGGGAGGGAACAGCGGTGGTCCCGTGCTGGATGAATCCGGTAACGTGGTGGGGGTTGCGGCCTCCATTATACGCCACGATATTGCAGATAACGTGAGCTTCATGGTGAAGTACCAGTTCCTGAAGATGTTCCTGCAGTCGCATAACGTGGAATTTACGGAACGCGATTCCAACGAATCCATGAAGGCCAAGGATATCTTCCGCCGTTACGGCTCTTCGGTGTATCTGCTGTGGGTGCTGGAACGCAATAACTAGCTACAGCATTGATCTGAAAGAGAAAAAAAAGCCCCCGCCGGAGTATCCGGCGGGGGCTTTATCATGCTTGGGTGTAGCTTAGCCTTTGCGGCGCTTGGCCCACGGAACGGAGAATATCCATTCGCTGGCGCAGTGCAGCTCGTAGCGCGGCATCTCGCTGGTAAAAATGAGGGGGGCGTTTTCCGGCACTTCTTCGGCAGAAATGATTTCGGCGCGACAGCGGCAGCCCAGTGCAAAGGGGGGCAGGCAGCGGATGAGATCGGGGTGCGAAGCGGGCAGTATAGCCCCGTGGAGCGCCCTGCACTGCTTGCAGGGGGGGCGCATGGCCGTATAGCCATCGTCACTGTTTGCCGGGGGATCGGTGGTGATGCGCAGGTAGGCGCTTCTGTTGGCTTCCAGGGCGGCCATTACACGAAGCTGCTCGTCGCGCCATGCAAGGTAATGCTCCATGAACGCGTCGATATCTTCGGACGAGGCCTTGTGTTCTTCAAAGAGCAGCCAGATGACTTGTCCGGTCAGTCGCGAAAAGAGGGGATGGCGGCTGGCGAGATCTTTGAAATCAATATTCATTGTGACGACCCTGTATCAAAGTGAAGCGACGAAGCTGAGCACCATGTGCAAATTTCGTCCGGCAAAATGCCAGAGAAGGTTTACTGCGCCAGAGCGCGGCTGGCAAGTGCCAACTGGGGGTATGAGGCGGGTTTTTGAGTGATTGTACAGACTGTCCGCCGATAACGTGTGCGCATGCCCCCGCAGGAGGCTTCATATATGCTTCTGCCTGAGTACTCGCAGGCAGGATATGAAAAAAGCCTGCTCCGGTTTCCCGGAGCAGGCTTGTGAATCATGATGCTGAGAGCCTGCTAACCGGGTTGCTGAGCAGCAATCCAGCCCATGGCTTCTTTCAGGTCCAGTGTGCCGGTGTATATGGCCTTGCCGGATATAGCTCCTTCCAGATTCGCAGAGCGGCTCAGGGGGTAGAGCGCTTTCACGTCGTCCAGAGTGGCCACGCCGCCGGCGGCGATGACGGGAACAGAGGAGGTTTCCGCCAGCTTTGTCAGAGCGGGAACGTTCACACCGGTCTGCATGCCGTCGCGGTCAATGTCGGTGTAGATGACAAATGCGGCGCCTTGTTCTTCCAGACGGGGCAGCACGTCATATACGGTCAGGCCTGTATCTTCCACCCAGCCCTTGGTCTTCAGCTTGCCGCCTTCGGCATCCAGAGAAACGCCGATTCTGCCGGGCATGGCCTTGCACAGCTTGCCAAAGAGGTCGGGGTCGGTCAACGCTATGGTGCCGATGATAAGGCGGGTTACGCCTGCATCAAGATAGGCACGTGCGGTGGCGATGTCGCGGATGCCGCCGCCGAGCTGCACGGGAATGTCCAGATTGGAACAGATGCGACGGATGAGGTCGCGGTTTACCGGCTCGCCGGAAAATGCACCATCCAGATCGACAACGTGCAGCCACTTGCCGCCCTGATCCTGCCACTGTCTGGCCATGGCAACGGGGTCGGAGGAGAAAACGGTTTCCTCATCGGCCCGGCCCTGCTTCAGGCGAACTGCCTGGCCGCCCTTGATATCCACTGCGGGAAAAATGATCACAGACCCAACTCCTTGATACCCTGACGCATGCCTTCTTCCGCAAGCTGCAGTGCGGAAATCCACTTGCCCTTGCGCTCAACGAACTTGCTGAAGTTCATGAGGTTGTTGCTCAGGCTTTCCTGCGTTTCCTCAAAGTGGAAACGGGAGCTTGCGCGCTGACGCTTCACGTCGATGATGAAAATATCCATGGTAACTGCTGCGGGGTGGAACGCACCGGCTTCTCCGCCGTCGCGGTCCTGCCACTTGAGTACCTGAGGAACGACCAGAAAATCAACACCCATGCATTCACCAACCTTGATCCAGCGGGCAAGCGCGGTGCTGGAGCCATCTTCCTTGCTCATGCCCAGTTCAAGGCAGCGGGCGCTGGCACCGGCATTCACGTAGCGGCGGTTGGTATTGCGGAACAGCTGGGTTTCGAACGTTTCATCAAGTTCACGCAGGGTTTTTTCTTCCAGGGCTGCCTGATCTTCAGGCACATAGCCTGCAAGCAGGTCCCACGTGTGCATGGGCTGAGTGAATCGTGCAACGCCGATGGAAACCTCGGGCAACGGGGTGGGACCCTGAGTTACCTGCTGGCAGCCGACAAGGGTGAGGCCTGCAAGTAGAAGCAGGGTGATGCAGATACGCTGAACTTGTCTCATGAATCCAGACTCCCTTTGGTGCTGAGTAACTGCGCCCGATCGCGGCTTGCGGCCATGCGCAAGGCTAGGCCGAGACCTTTGCATGCAGATTCGAGCAGATGATGTCCATTCTTACCATACAGATATGAAATGTGCATATTGATTCTTGCTGCATAGGCAACCGATTTGAAGAATTCTCTCCACAGGTCGCTCTCGTCCCCGGCAATGACCGGAGGCAGCAGTTCATCGTTCCGGTAGACCAGATAGGGACGCCCGGAAATGTCTATGTTCACTTCAGTCATGGATTCGTCCATGGGAACCTTGGCGAATCCAACGCGGTTTATGCCTGTCTTGTCCGCAAGGCACGGGCCCATTGCCTGCCCGAGGCAGAGGCCGATGTCTTCCAGAGTATGGTGCGCGTCAACGTGCAGGTCTCCCTCGCAGGTCAGGGCAAGGTCAAAGCCGCCCCAGAAAGCCAGCAGGGTGAGCATATGGTCGGCAAAGCCCCAACCGCTCTTTACGTCCACCTTGCCCGAGCCGTCCATGTTCAGGGTCAGCGCGATGCGGGTTTCGCTCGTGTCGCGCTGTATGGTGGCCATACGTTGTGTCATGCGCATATCCTTTGGAACGCCGTGCCGATGCACGGGGTGTGCGTTACGCCTTGGGCGAGCGCGTTATTTCGCTTCGGCTGCCTCTTCCTCTTCGTCGTCCTCTTCATCATCCTCATCTTCTTCAGAAGGTTCTTCCTTCTTGCGGCCAAAGACGGCTGCAACGATGATGGATATTTCGTACAGAACCAGCAGGGGGCCGGCCATGAGCAGCTGCGAGAATACGTCCGGCGGGGTCAGTATGGCACCAAGCACGAACGCGCCAAGCACTGCAAAGCGGCGCACCTTGCGCATCATTTCTGCCGTCAGCAGGCCTATTCTGCTGAGAACGAGGGCGAAGAGCGGCATTTCAAACACAAAGCCGAACGCGAGCAGCAGCTTGATGGAGAAGCTCAGATATTCATCCAGCTTCAGCATGGCCTGAATATGCTCGTTGTTGAAGCTCATGAAGAATTCAAACGCCGCAGGGAAAACGACAAAATACCCGAATGAGGCCCCGCCCACAAAGAACAGGGCGGAAAATATAGCCACGGGAACAATGTACTTGCGCTCTTCTTCATACAGGCCGGGCGCTATGAAGGCCCACACCTGATAGAAAATATAGGGGCTGGTGAGGAAAATGCCCGCAAGGGCAGCCACCTTGAGGTAGGTGAGGAATGCTTCCTGCGGTGCGGTGAAGATGAAGCTGCTCTGCTCGGGCATGAACCTGACCATGGGAGCAACCAGCAGGTTGAACAGCTCTTCTGCAAAGCTGTAACATGCAAGGCAGCCCACTATGGCTGCAAGCGCTATGTACTTGAGGCGCTTGCGCAGTTCGTCCAGATGCTGGACGAGCGTCATGGGCGATTCTTCTTCCTCCTCCTCTTCCTCTTCAAGCTCTTCTTCGTCTTCTTCTTCCTCGTCCTCTTCTTCCGTGTCGTCTACCGTATCGTCGGTAACGGCGGGAAGCAGGGACGGGTCGTCGATACCTTCGCTTGAGGATTCCTCAAAAGGGAAGGGGGGCGGAGGGTGAGGAACTGAGTCGGAAACTGCCGGGGCGGCATCAGCCGCCCCGGCATCGGGAGTATCAGAATCGGAAAGGGAAGGCGTGTCGGTCTGCGCATCAGATGCAGGGGCATCCGAAGCGGCTTGAGAGTCTTCACCGGCAGATTCCGGTGAGACAGACTCATCGGCTACGTCTTTTGTTGCGGCCTCTTCGGCGGCTTCGTCGTTCCGGGGCTTGTTATCGGCGTCACTCATGCCTTTTCCCCGGCTACAACGGTGCTGTCGGAAGCGGATGCGGCAACTTCCACGACTTCAGGGTCCGGAGGAACAGCCAGATCGCCCGCAGGTTCTGCGGCGGCCTTGGCCTTCTTCTCACCGGATTTGGCAGTCGTTTTGGTGCCGGATTTGGCTTTGGCCTTTTTCTTGGGCTTTACTTCTTCCTCTGCATCATCTTCATCGCCGTAGAGTCGCTTGGCAGCGGCTTTCTTGCGTTTCTCGTGTTCTTCCATGTCGATTTCAGTGTTTATGGTCCGCTGAAAATCGGTGGATACGCGGCGGAATTCCGCCATGCCCTTGCCCAGAGTGCGGGCAATTTTGGGCAGACTCTTTGGCCCGAGAACGATCAGGGCCACAACAAGAATAACAAGTATTTCAGTAGTTCCGATGCCGAACATGCCTTTCTTGCCTGAGTTTTGTTAGATTATTCCCACTCAATGGTGCTCGGGGGCTTCGAGGAGATGTCGTACACCACGCGGTTAACGCCCTTTACTTCGTTGATGATGCGGCTGGAAATGCGCTCCAGAATTTCGGAGGGCATGCGAACCCAGTCCGCAGTCATGGCGTCAACGCTGTCAACAATGCGTAGTGCAATGACATGCTCATAGGTACGGTCGTCGCCCATGACCCCGACGGTCTTGAGCGGCAGCAGTACGGCAAATCCCTGCCACACTTTGCGATACCATCCGGAGGCCGTCAACTCGTTCTGCACGATTTTGTCAGCTTTACGCAGAATTTCCAGACGTTCGTCGGTGATTTCACCGATTACGCGGATGGCAAGGCCGGGACCGGGGAAGGGATGACGCCATACAATGGAGTCGGGCATGCCCAGTTCCATGGCCACCTTGCGCACTTCGTCCTTGAAGAGTTCACGCAGAGGCTCGATAAGCTTGAGCTTCATCGTTTCCGGCAGGCCGCCCACGTTGTGGTGGCTCTTGATAACGGCAGAGGGGCCCTTGTGAGAGATGGATTCGATCACGTCGGGGTACAGGGTGCCCTGTGCCAGGTAGGAAACGTTGTCGATGCGATGGGCTTCTTCATCAAATACTTCGATGAATTCGTAGCCGATGATCTTGCGCTTCTTTTCGGGATCTTCCACACCTGCGAGCTTGGAAAGGAAGCGTTCGCTGGCGTCCACAACCTTCAGGTTCAGGTCGAAGTGCTCGCGCAGGTAGCTGGAAACTTCTTCCACTTCCTGTGCGCGCATCAGGCCGTTGTCCACGAAGATGCAGTGCAGGCGGTGGCCGATGGCCTTGTTGAGCAGCACGGCAACCACGGTGGAGTCGATGCCGCCGGAAAGGCCGCATACCACGTTGCCGTCGGGACCCACAGCTTCGCGAACCTGCTGGATAACGCTGTCGATGAAGCCGGACATGGTCCAGTCGGCCTTGATCTTGGCGATCTTGAACAGGAAGTTGTTGATGAGCTGGGTTCCGTCTTCGGAGTGGTGCACTTCGGGGTGGAACTGCAGGGCGTAGATCTTTTTGGCTTCGTTCGCCATGGCGGCGATATCCAGAGTCTGGGTGCGGCCGATGACTTCAAAGCCGTCGGGCAGGCTCTTCACCTTGTCGCCGTGAGACATCCACACGCGGGAGGGGGAAGAAAGGTCCAGTCCTTCAAAGAGGGCGGTTTCCTTCAGCATGGTGAAGTCGGCAGGACCGTATTCGCGGGTTTCGGAGCTGCCTAGCGAACCGTTCAGGTTGTGCGCCAGAAGCTGCATGCCGTAGCAGATGCCGAGCACCGGAACGCCGAGTTCCAGCAGCCCCATGTCGAGGGTGGGGGCGTCCTTGTCGCCTACGCTGGAAGGGCCGCCGGAAAGGATGACGGCGGAAGGCTGCATGGCCTTCACTTCTTCTGCGGTGACGATGCAGGGATGAATTTCGGAGTATACGCCCGCTTCACGCACGCGGCGCGCGATGAGCTGCGTGAACTGGGAACCGTAGTCAACTATGATGACTTTGCTTATGGAATCCATGTTGTTCCTCTATGGTACGGTTCTGCGAACCTAGTTTTCCATTTTGTAGTTGGGAGCTTCCTTGGTGATGATAACGTCATGGACATGGGATTCACGCAGGCCGGCTGCGGAAATCTGGACCATGCGTGCCTTGTGGGCAAGGTCGGCGATGGTTGCCGCACCCACATAGCCCATACCGGAGCGCAGGCCGCCGATGAGCTGATGAATGGTGTCGGTAACAGGTCCCTTGTAGGGAACGCGACCCACAATGCCTTCAGGAACGAGCTTCTTGCTCTTTTCCTGGAAGTAACGGTCAGAGCTGCCGGCCTTCATGGCGTCGATGGAACCCATGCCGCGGTAGTTCTTGTAGCGGCGGCCCTGATAGAGCACGGTTTCACCGGGAGATTCGTCGGTACCGGCAAACATGGAGCCCATCATGACGGAGTGTGCACCCACGGCGATGGCCTTGACCACGTCGCCGGAGTACTTGATGCCGCCGTCGGCGATGATGCATCTGTCCATTTCCTGAGCGGCCTTGAAGGCTTCCTGCACGGCGGTGATCTGCGGAACGCCCACGCCTGCAACGATGCGGGTGGTGCAGATGGAGCCGGGTCCGATGCCGACCTTTACGGTGTCAGCGCCGGACTTGAAGAGTGCCATGGCACCATCGTAGGTGGCGATGTTGCCGGCAATGATCTGTGCGTTGGGGAAGCTGCCGCGGATCATGGCCACAGAGTCCAGAATGTTCCTGGAGTGGCCGTGGGCGGAATCGAGCACCAGCGCATCGGCACCGGCCTTGAGCAGGGCTTCGGCGCGCATTTCGCAATCCTTGCCCACGCCAAGTGCAGCGGCTACGCGCAGGCGGCCGTTTTCATCCTTGGCGGAGTGGGGATACTTCACCACCTTGTCGATGTCCTTCATGGTGATGATGCCCTTGAGGATGCGGTCCTTGTCCACTACCAGCAGCTTTTCGATGCGGTGTTCGTGGAGGTGGCGCTTGGCTTCTTCAAGGGTGGTGCCCACGGGAACGGTGACGAGGTTCTTGCTGGTCATGACCTCGGATACCTTGGTGGTATCGGGGGCTTCGACGAAGCGCACGTCACGGTTGGTAAGGATGCCCACGAGTTCCTTGCCGCGCAGCACGGGCAGGCCGGACACCTTGTATACGGACATGACTTCAAGAGCCTGGGTGATGGTCAGGTCGGGCTCGATGGTGACGGGGTCGATGATCATGCCGGATTCGGACTTCTTGACCTTCTGCACTTCAAGGCACTGCTGTTCCAGCGGCATGTTCTTGTGAACAACCCCTATGCCGCCGTTGCGCGCCATAGCGATGGCCATTTCGGACTCCGTAACGGTGTCCATGGCTGCGGATATGAGGGGAATGTTCAGGGGGATGGAGTTGGTAAGCTTGGTGCTGACGTCAACCATGTCCGGAGTGGTCTCGGAATAACCGGGAAGGAGCAGGACGTCGTCAAACGTCAAAGCCTTGCCTATGATTTCGCTCATCGTGTGGGTCTCCCAAAGGTTGTTGTGGCTATCATTTCAAGGCCCGAACGAGGTTGGCTCGTTGTAAGGTCTCTTTCTCTGGCATATTGCCTGCCGCCTTTTCACGCCTGTGCCAGTGCTGTCTGCGGGTCTGGGCAGTGCAAACTGCTCCGGCATCGGGTGTGTGGAAGCTCTTCCTGACGGCGTATGCTAAAATATGTGTCTCGTTTTTACAAAAATGTTAAAGTATAATTTACCATGATACTGTGTCGCGGGGCCGAATGTCAATACAGACCGGTTGCTTCTTATGTGTGGCGGCAAAGGGCCGCATGTGAGTGGTAGAGAGGTATTCTGTATCATGGTGCATATCCGGCAGCGTTCCATAATTTATGTCACAATCAGGAAAGGGGCAATATGGTTTGGCAGATTGCTGCACACGTGTGTGCGCCCAGCTGCGGAAAATCATGCTGCCCGGTTGTTCCCGTGCTCTGTGCGTTCAAATGCGAGAAGGGGCACCGGTTGTTTCCGGTGCCCCTTTTGCTGATCATCTCTGCGTAGTTATTTGTGTTCGGTATCCAGTTCGCTCTGCGCACGCTTCTTGAGTTCAGCGTCGGCCTTGGGATTGGCAAGCAGAGCCTCGAAATGCGGTTTGGCTTTTTCAGGCTGCTTGAGGAAGTGTTTGTAGATGATGCCGAGGTTGTAGCGCGCAGAGGCATCGTCTTCCAGCGCAATAAGGCTCTCGAACACTTCCACGGCTTCTGCGGGCTTCTGTTCGTTGAACAGAATGATGCCCTGCATGTACAGCACCTGCGGATCGGAAGGTGCAACAACCTGTGCCTTCTGCACGAAGAAGCCGGCGCGGTTCCAGTCCTGCTGGCGGATGAAGAAGTCGGTGAGCTGCTTGAGCACGCCCACGTTGTTGGGATCTTCCTTCATCAGGGCCATCAGGTGGGTAAGCTCGTCCGCACCGTTGTCACCGCCGGAAGGCATGGACTGCGCTGCAGGCTGCCTGCCCGGTTCGGTCAGGTTGGGGTGCGACGTGCGGTAAGCAAACGATGCGACAAGAATGGCGCACAGGCTGAGGCCGATGAGACCGAGAACTATCTTTTTGCCGCCGTTGAGAGCGGTGAGCGTACCATTAGTTGCCATTTCGGGACTCCGTTCCGGAATCTGCCAGCAGTTCCATCTGCCGGATACGTTTTTCAATCTGCTTCTGGTTTGCTGCCAGAAGGCTGATGTAGCCGCCCAAGCCGAGCCAGATGGCGATGTTGGCCATGAGAAGCCAGGTGGAACTTTCCATATACCTCTCCTGAATTATGCCCGGAGGGCGTTACATGTCTTCACAGGTTGCCATGGTGTCGAGCCTGTCCGTCATGGCGGACTGGCGCGTGCGCACTGCTGTGAGGGCCAGCCAGAACAGGCCGAAGGTCAGCACGCAGGCAATGACGGTCAGCTTCATTTCCGGCTCCAGCCCGCCGCCCTTGGATGCGAACACCGCAGGGTGGATGGAGCGCCACAGGCGCGCGGAAAGAAAGACCAGCGGAACATCAACAAAGGCCGCAATGCCGAGCACTGCGCAGACCACGGCGCGACGTTCGCGCGACAGGGCCATGGAACGGAGAATGAGATAGCCCGCATATACGAACCACATGATGAGCGTGGTGGTGAGGCGGGGGTCCCATGTCCACCATACCCCCCAGCTGTGCTTGCCCCAGACCATGCCTGTGGCAAGGGCGAGTCCGCTGAAGAGTACGCCGACTTCGGCACAGGCACCGGCGAGGTTATCCCAGAACCATGTGCGCTTTTTCAGGTACATGATGGAAGCGACAAAAACCACGGCGAAGCTGAAGAGCGACCACCATGCCAGCGGCAGGTGGAAATAGAAGATCTTCTGCACTATGCCCATGGTCTGCTCGATGGGGGCGTAGATGAATATGAGGTACTGGCAGATGGCAAAGGCAATTCCGGCTGCCAGAGAAGTGAACGTGATCCAGTTATCGCGCATCATGGCCTCGCTGCGAAGAGGGTTGCTGGTGTGACAGGTCTGCGCTGCCGTGCGCAGGCATATCCGGTTTGGCTACGGCAGTCTCGTATCATTCTTCGCCGCTATACACAAAGCCGAAGAGCAGCAGGCCGGTGGCTCCGAACAGGGCGTCAAAGGCTGCGGCAAGGCCCAGCCAGTTGCCTGCGCCTTCCGGAATGTCGCCGGAAAACGCGGCGGCACCGATGCGGATGCCCGCGAGCAGAACCGGTATGAGCAGCGGAAAGAGAATGATCGACAACAGGGATTCTCTGGCAGCCTGCCCCTGCGACAGCGCACCGAGCAGCGAGCCGAGCATGACCACGCCGATGTCCGTGAGCAGAAGAACGGCAAGTCCGGTGGACCAGTACTGGGAAACGGTCTGGCCGAGGAACACGATGGTGGCCGGAACGAATACCAGTTGTGCGCAGAGCAGCAGGATAAGACCGGCAAGCGCCTTGCCCAGCCAGACGGACTGCACCGGCATGGGCGACAGCAGCAGGCCGAAGCGTGCGCCGTTCTGCTCTTCAAGGCTGAACAGTGTGTTGAAGATGAGTACCTGACAGAACGCAGAAGCCAGCCAGAATATGGAGGCGGCTGCCTGCGGTGCCATGACCTCTCCAACCCGTTGCGACAGGCTGAACACGAATATGAGCAGCAGACCGAGCAAGAGAGCCTGAATAAGCCCCGTGCCGCGCGCCAGAACAAGGCGCAGGTCCTTTGCAGCTATGGTGGCGGCGTATTTCAGCATACGGCCTCCGGCGTGTATCCGCTGGCGGGACCGTAATAGTCTACGCGCTTGTCACGTATGGCGAGCACATTGTCGGCCCGGACAAGGTCGGCCGCCACGGAGTGGCTGATCCACACAAGCCCGGCACCGCGTTCGCGTGCTGCAGCAATTTCGTTATACAGAATGGACATGGAGCGCACATCAAGCCCTGTTCCCGGCTCGTCCAGCAGGATGAGCGAAGGGTTGAGCAGAAACACCCGCGCAAGGTTCAGGCGCTGAGCCATGCCGCGCGAGAAGGTGCCTGCCCGTTCAAAGGCAAAGCGCTTCAGTTCCACCCGTTCCAGTGCTTCCAGCAATTCATTCTCACCGATACTCAGGTCGTGGATGGAGGACCAGAAAGACAGGTTCTCCATGGCCGAAAGGTCGGGGTAGATGAAGGTCTGGTGTCCCACATAGCCCACGCCCGCGTCTCCGGCGTTGCATTCCACCGTGCCTGCGCTGGGCCGGGCAAGCCCGGCCATGATCTTGAGCAGGGTGGATTTTCCCGCACCGTTGGGCCCGGCAAGGATAGTGACCGTTCCGGCTTCCACCGTGCAGGTCACATCCTTGATGATGAGCTTGGTGCCGTAGAACTTGGCAACCTTGTCCAGCTTACAGAGCATCTTCTTCCCTGCGTTCTCTGTTGCGGTAGCTGCAAAGGCCCAGCAGGGGGAAGAGACACATGAGCGTGCCGCCTATCCATACCCAGTTCACCAGCGGGTTCACGCTGAGCTTCAGGGTGGCGGCTTCGGTCTCATCGGCTCCGAGCAGGGTGCCGTAGAGTTCGTTGCCGAGTGAAGGAACGGTGGCGGCTTCGGAGAAGGCGCTGCGCTGGAACTTGTGGTACAGGCGGCGCTGGGGCTGCATGGTGCCTACGAACTTGCCGTCCTTGGTTACTTCAAGGTCGGCCTGAATGAAGATGTAGGCGCGTTCGCTGCCCTGATGCAGCTTCTTGTAGGTGAAGGTGTAGTCGCCAACCTGCATGGATTCGCCGACCTTGATCTCGCCTTCTGCCTCGGCCTTGTAGGGGCCGGATATGGCAACGCCGAGCACGGTCAGGGCAAGGCCCACGTGCACGCCGTATGCGGCAATGGAACGCATGTTCTTGCGCATGCCGGGTTCGGAGGCGAACATCAGGAGTATGCCTGCAATGCCTGCCAGCGCGGTTGCGCCACCGGCAATGGCCATGGGCATGGTGAAGCCCTGCGTATACAGAACGCCTGCAAAGGCGGCAAAGGCTGCGCCGACAATGGCGGCCTTCTTGGTATCACGGATGCCGCCCTTCCAGCCGAGCCAAGGACAGACCATGAGCAGGGCGGAGAGGATGACGAACAGCGGCAGACATACACGGTTGTAGAAGGCGGGTTCCAGACCCACCGGATTCTCGCTCCAGAACTTGGAGAACACGGGCCACATGGTGGCGATGAGAATGATCACGCCCAGCGTCATCAGCACCCACGCGGCGATGACAAGGAAGCCTTCGCGGCTTGCGATGTCGGACAGCGGGCGGGAGTCGGGGTGACGGTACTGAATGGAAATCAGCAGGCTGATGAAGGTGAACACGATGATGAAGATGAGCAGGGGGGTGCCCACGCCGCCGTCGCCGAAGGCGTGCAGCGAATCAACCACGCCGCTGCGGACCAGATAGGTGGCGAAGAAGGCCGAGATGCTGGTCAGCGCGATGAGGAAGATGTTTATGCGGTGCAGCTTGTTGCGGCGCGTTTCGATAACCGAGGTATGCAGAAATGCGGAAGCAACGAGCCAGGGAATGAGCGATGCGTTTTCAACGGGGTCCCATGCCCAGTAACCGCCCCAGCCGAGTTCCATGTAGGACCACCAGCCGCCGAGGATGATGCCTGCGGTCAGGGTGAGCCATGCGATAAGAATGAAGTTGCGGGAAATTTCGGTCCACGAGCCTTCCTGCTTGTAGGTGCCGTTCAGCGCCTGTGCAAGGGCAAGACAGCCGGGAATGGTGAAGCCGCCGTAACCGAGGAACAGTAACGGGGGATGGAATATCATGCCCGGGTTCTGCAGCAGGGGGTTCAGGCCGCTGCCGTCTGCGGGGGCGGGGTCAACCATCTTGAAGGGATTGCTCCACGCGGTGAGCAGCAGCAGGAAAAAGGCCATGACGGCGAGGAAGATGATCCAGAACCACAGCTTGGTGCCGTCTGAAAGGCTCTGGTAGGCATCAGAAGTAAGGAAGAACACTCCGAAGATGGCTACAGACCATGCCCAGAAAAGCAGGGAACCGGCCTGTCCGGCCCAGAAGGCGGTCATGCGGTAGAAGGTGGCGAGGTCAAGGCTTGTGTAGCTGGCGACGTAGACGTTGGTGAAATCATAGTTCACCAGTGCCCAGAGCAGGATAAAGCAGCTTACGGTCATCAGGGCGGTGACCATGAGATGGGCTTTTTCCATCCACGGCAGTATCAGGGTGCGGCCCTGCCATATCTGCATGACGGCCACAATGCCGAAGCCGACGGAAAACATGAGTGACGCCACGAGCAAGAGATACGCGAGAAGGTGCATGATACTCCTTCAGCCGGAAACCGGCGCAGAGATTGGGGTATGGTTGCTGGTCCGTGTCGGTGGGCTGTACGGTCCGGGGACTATTCCTGACGGTTTTCCTTCTGGTACTTGGAGGGACACTTGGTCATGAGCGTCTTGGCGGTAAAGTTCTTGCCGGACGCATCAAGACCGCCCTCGACAATGACCTCAACCCCGGGCTTGAACGTGTCAGGCACGGCACCGCGGTAGGTTATGCGCATTTCGAGAGAGGTGTTGTCCTTGTCTTCGATGAGGAAGGAAACGCCGGGACCGTTGGGCACATCTTCGATGCCCTCTGCCTTTACGGTGCCGAAAAGGCGCACGGAGTGCAGTTTTTCGGCAGGCATTGCCAGCGCTTCGGAAACGTTCAGGAAGTAGACGCTATTCTCGGAAAGCCCCGAAAACAGCAGATAGCCAACGCCGCCGAGGAAGAGAAGCAGCGCCGCAAGGTAGACGCTTTTACCATTCTTTTTTGCCACAGGGCCTCCTGAAATTGTCAATGGCAACAAAGTTGGGCCATATTAGTATTAATTCCTGATAAGAGGTTTCTTACGCGCTTTCGAGCCCGCGTCAACCTCTGCAAGCGGATGTATCGCAGATGATGCTGATATTCCAAGTAAAAATATTATACATCGGCAGTGTGGTAAGCCGCATAACATGATGAAATAACATGGGAAACAGGTGGAGTTGGTTACGCTCCGGATTTCGTCAGCTGGCTCCGCTTGCGGCGTGCAAGTTGGCGAAGGTCTTCCACCCGGTCGGTTTCGTCCACTATTTCCTTACCCAGAATCTCTTCAAGCACGTCCTCCAGCGTTACCACGCCGGAAAGGCCGCCGTATTCGTCCAGAACCACGAAAAGGTGCATGCGCACTTCAAGGAAGTTCAGCAGCAGCTTGTCCAGCGTTACGGATTCCAGAACAAAATGCACGGGGCGCATTATCTCGGCAAGCTTGGTTTCATCGCGGTCGGCGGCTATTTCTTCCAGAATCGCACGGCGCAGCACAATGCCCACCATGTCTTCGTTGTGCTCGTCGTAGACCGGGATTCGGCTGTAGTGCCAGAAGTCGCCCTGTTCGCGGGCCTGCTGCACCGTCATGTCCGCAGGAAGGGAAAAGGTGACCGTGCGGGGGGTCATGATATCTTCCACCCGCTTCTGGTCCAGCGAAAGGATGTTGCGGATGGAGGTTTCTTCATATGGCTTGATGGAACCGGAACGGCGGGAAAGGCTCACAACCGCGCGGATGTCATCTTCTGTGGTGTGCGGGCCGCTCTTTTCAGGCGTGAGCATGCGGGTGAGCGCAGCGCCGACAACAATGACCGGCTTCAGGCACCAGACCAGAAAGGCCAGCGGGCGCGCAATGGCAGGTGCCAGCGGGCGTGCATAGGAAACCCCCAATGTTTTGGGAATGACTTCCGAAAAAATGAGAATGGCAACCGTGAAGGCGGCTGCAAAGGCGGCCATGTACTGAGGGCCGAATACATCGGCAAAGGCGGCACCGGCCACAGCGGCACCCGCGGTGTTGGCCACGGTGTTCAGGGTAAGAACAGCCGTAATGGGTTCTTCTATGCGTTGTCTCAGGCGGTAGAGAATTTCGCCGGACCGTCTGCCATCGGTACGCAGGCGTTCTATGTAACTCCAGGGAATGGAATAGAGCACAGCCTCGGTCACGGAACAGGACGCAGATATGAGAACGGCAAAGCCAACAGCGAGAATAAGTTCGAACATGTTGTTTCCTTCCGCCGGGCAGGGCGGAGCGGGGATGGTTGGGAGATTATGTAATCCGGATATTGTATAAAGGCTGAGGCGGGAATTGCAAGCGTTTCGGGGGCAGGGAAAAATGAGAAATACGGGGCTGACATGCGGTTCTTGCCAAAACTCCCCGCGCGTGCCAAGAAACGCGCAGCCTGCAGCGAACTGGTACGCATGTATTGTTTGTCGTATCTAACATTCCAGCATTGCTGCGCAATAGCTGCAGGTTCCGGTTACCCTTACAGCAGGAGACACGATGCCCCGGATTCGCAATATCCTTCTCGACCGTGACGGCACGGTGATTCTCGACAAGCACTACCAGCATGATCCGGCAGAACTCGAATTCGAGCCTGGAGCGGTGGAAGGGCTTGCGCGTCTTGCCGGAGCAGGCATGCGCTTTTTCGTTCTGACCAACCAGTCCGGTATCGGACGTGGCTATTTTTCTGAACAGGCCATGGATGCCTGTACTCAACGACTGGACGAAATGCTTGCCTCGCACGGTGTTATCGTGGCGGATACCATCTACTGCCCCCACGCGCCGGAAGATACCTGCCGCTGTCGCAAGCCCGATACGGGCATGTGGGAAATGCTGCGCGACAGGCACGGTCTGCTGCCGGAAGAGTGCGTGATGATCGGCGACAAGATTGCCGACGTGCATTTCGGCCTGAGAGCCGGGCTTGCCGCCTCGGTGCTTGTACTGACCGGCAAGGGCGAGAAGCAGGCCCGCAAACTTGGCCTGCCGGATTTCGAGACCTGCCCCGGTTCCCGCTGGATGGAAACCGGCAATGTGGAAGGGGGCTGGCCGGACTGTGTTGCCCGTGATCTTGAAGGGGCGGCGCAGTGGATACTTGAATCCCTGCATGAGCCGGAGGCGTAATGAGCCGCATAGGTATATGGAACACCGCCTTTCTGGGCGACGCGGTCCTGACGCTGCCGCTGATCCGCACCGTACGGGCCGCATACCCTGACGCAGAAATCGATTTTTACGTCCGCAAGGGCCTGCGTTCCCTGTTCACGGGGCAGCCCGAACTTGCGCAAGTATATGAATATGACAAGCGCGGTAGCCAGAACGGCTTTTTTGCCGCCGCTTCCATGGGCCGCGAGCTTGCTTCGCGCAATTACTCCCTATGGATTTCTGCCCACACGAGTCTGCGCAGTGGCATCATTGCCCGCTGGACCAGCGCCCGCATGCGCATCGGGTACAGCCATCCTTTTTTCAATCAGTGGTTCTACACGCATACGGTGGACAGGCGCTTTCCGGAGCTTGAAGAGATTGAACGCCTGCTGCAGCTGGTGAAGCCTCTCGGCATAGAATATGTGCACGACTGGCCTGAGCTGGTGCTTCCCGCAGACGCGCTGGCAGCGGCTGATGCGTTCTGGAAGGAGCGGATAACCGGCCCCGTGCTCGGGGTGCATCCCGGTTCCGTGTGGGGCACCAAGCGCTGGCCCGCCGCATCCTATGCGGAAATAGTGCGGCGCGGCGTGGAAGCGGGCGCGCAGGTGCTGGTGTTTGCCGGTCCCGGCGAAGAGCACATGGCGCGTGAGGTGCTGGATACCTGCGGCGTTACCGACTCGGGCAAGGTCATCGACCTTTCTGCCAAACTCTCGCTGCCCGTTCTTGCGGCGTATCTGGGCCGTCTGGACTGCTACGTGACCAACGATTCCGGCCCCATGCATCTGGCATGGGCGCAGAGAACGCCGGTAACGGCCATTTTCGGGCCCACCGTGCAGGCGCTTGGCTTCTATCCGCGTGGAAAGGATTCCACCGTGCTGGAGGCAGATGTGGCCTGCCGTCCCTGTGGGCTGCATGGTCCGCAGGAATGCCCCAAGCAGCATTTTGCCTGCATGCGGCAGGTAACGCCGGATATGGTGTGGAAAGATGTGGAAGGCAAGCTCTTTCGCACTGCCGCAACGATCTGATTGCAGGTTTTTGACGAAAAAAAGACGGGCGTGGTGGTTGTGCACCTCGCCCGTCTGTCGTTGATAAAAGCATTTGAGTGTGATTTGCCTCCGGGGGGCACGAACCTAACGTACCTGCACCTCGTATAAGCGATGCAACACCGTTTTTGCACCCCCGCTCCGGCTTAACGGGAAGATCTTTTTATTGAAAACGAGGAGTTGTCATTAACCTGAGACGGGCGTGGAGTTTATGCACCACGCCCGATTTTTTGTATTTTGAGTGAATTTCGTAGTCACCCGGTTGTGATCAGGAGGCGTTATCCTCATGTTTGTGATCCACATTGCCGCCGTCATGAATATGTACGTGAACATGTGGCACATGCTCGGCTTCCTGTACCACGCCCTTGCGCAACGAGATGAAGCGCGAGCAGGTGCGCTCCAGAAAATCCCAGTCGTGCGAGATGATGCAGCGGGTCACGGGCAGCCGGTTCAGGTGCTCGATGAGGCGTTCTCGGGTGTCCGGATCAAGGTCGTTTGTGGGCTCGTCGAGCAGCAGTACCTTGGGTTGCATGGCCAGCACCGAGGCAAGGGCCACCATCTTTTTTTCGCCGCCGGAAAGCCGGTGCGTCACGCGGTCCTCAAAGCCATGCAGCCCCAGAGAGTGCAGGGTGGCAAGGGCCACCGTGCGGGCTTCATCGGGAGACATGCCCAGATTGAGCGGACCGAAGGCCACATCTTCAATGACAGTGGGAGAAAAAAGCTGATCGTCAGACTGCTGGAAGAGATAGCCCACTTCCCGGCGCAGCAGTTGAAAGCCCTTTTCGCCGTTCACGGTGCTTCCGTTGTACCATATATGCCCCTGTGCAGGTTTTATGAGACCCATCATGGTATGCAGCAGGGTGGTCTTGCCGCTGCCGTTGTGGCCTATCAGGGCAACGCGGTCTCCCTCGAACAGGGTGATGGTGGCATCAGCCAGCGCCCGTGCGGCAGAGCCGGGATAGGTGTAGCTGATATTCTCTGCACGGAGCAGAGGCAGGCCGGTTTCCGCGGCCTCGTGATGTTTGCAGTCGGGAGTATGTGTCATGGCGTTACCGTGAGCGGGCCGAAGCGTAGGATGAGGTCGTAGCCGAAGCTGATGACAAAGGGAGCCGTGATCATGAGTGCCGTGGCAATATCAGTCAGGTGCAGGCGCTGCGTGTGCAGGGAATGGAAGGTGCCCGAAAAACCGCGCAGGCGCATGGCGCTGTTTACGCGTTCGGCCCTGTCCCAACTGCGCACCAGCACCATGGCGGCAAGGTTTGCATAGGTTCTGTAGGTATGCATGTTCGTACCCGGAACAAACCCGCGGATTCTGGCTGCGGTGCTGAGGCGGTCATATTCCTGCGCGATCACATGGATGTAGCGCCATGTGAAGAGAAAGAGCAGGGCCAGCTTGTCGGGTATGTGCAGAGACGAGAGGGCAGAGCCTGTGGCTGTGACCGTGGAAGTGGCTATGAGCGCGATAAAGGTGAGGATGATGGCGTTCGACTTGATTGTGATGAGCGCGGCAAGATGAACGCCTTCCGCAGTGGCTGTGAGAGGCCCGAAGGTCGCCAGAGGCGTGCCGGATGTGGAAAAGGGCAGAAACATCCACAAAAGGGCCATGAAAATATTAACCAGAGCCATGCGCCGCAGCAGCGGGCCAGCCGGGGGGCGGGCCATGGCCATGAGCAGCAGGGAAACGGCAAGGGCCGCAATGGCACTTTCCATATGCTGCATGAGCGCGGTGGGGATTGCGGAACAGACCGCAGCGAGTATTTTGCAGCGGGGGTCGAGCCTGTGCATGGGACTGGTGCCCGAGGAAAACGGCTCTTCTAGCATCCACACATCCTGTTGCGCCTGTTGTACCTATTGTATCGGTCGCGGGGGAGCGGTTGCCCGTAGGCAGCTCCTGAGATTGTACTATCCGTGTACTGCATGCTTACCGGGCCGAAGCCTCTGCAGGGTCTGTTGCGGCAGCCGTGTCTGGGGCTTGCTGAAGCGTAGCGGCAGGGGCGGAGAAGGCAAGCACCTCAGGTCGCACCTTGGCAAGGAAGGATACCACCGAGGCGGTGACAATGCCTTCTATGACCATGACCGGCAGCGTGGAGATGAGAAGCACCTGCGCAACATGAAAGAATGCATCGCCGGACAGGGCAAGGGAGCCAGCGGTAAGAACGGCTGATAAGCCCACAGCAAAGGCCCCGCAGGCAAAGGCGGCCACAGAGCGGTTGGCCGTGCCGCGGGTGAGCAGGGGGCGGAACAGATAGAAGCAGATTACGGGGGGCAGTGCCATGTTCAGCGTGTTGGCACCCAGCGTGGTGAGCCCGCCGAACTGGAAGAGTATTGCCTGCAGCGCAAGGGCTACCAGAATGGCCGGGAAAGCGGCCCAGCCCAGAATGACCCCGAGCAGGCCGTTCAGCACAAGGTGGGTGGCTGTGGGGCCCACCGGCACATGGATGAGAGAGGCGACGAAGAAGGCGGCGGAGAGAATGGCAACCGTGACAAGGTTGTCGTAATCCATTTTCTTCAGCCCTATGGCTGTTCCCACTGCAGTGAGGCAGGCAGAGCCTGCAAGTACCATTGGTGTGAGAACCCCTTCAGAAATGTGCATTGGCCGTCTCCCTTGTTTCCGGCGCACGTGGGCCAAAGCTGCTTGGTATGCGTGCGCAGTGCGGATGAATGCGTTTTCAGCTTTGCATACCACTCACTGTTCTTTGTCGTCAACGTGCCACAAATATAAAAAATGTGTGCACGCTCAATGTGCAGAGGGCACGGAAGCTATGACTGGTCGTAACCGGCTGCAAGCTAAGAAAAAAGGCTCCCGGAATAACCGGGAGCCTTTGATGCATGCGTCTGTGTTGTCTTTCTAGAAGAAGACAAGGGTGACGATGATGAAGCACGGAATCAGAATGGAGCCCGACCATGCCATGTAGCCGAAGAAGCTGGGCATCTTGACACCCTGGTCTTCAGCAATGGAGCGGACCATGAAGTTGGGGGCGTTACCGATATAGGTATTCGCGCCCATGAACACGGCACCGGCAGAGATGGCGAGCAGGGTCTGGCTCATGTCGTTCATCAGGTGCACGGCGTCGCCACCGGCAGTGTTGAAGAACACAAGGTAGGTGGGAGCGTTGTCCAGGAAGGACGACAGCGCACCGGTGAGCCAGAAGTACATGGGATTGACAGGGGTTCCTTCATGGGAAACCATGTTGATCACGGCGGACAGAGCACCATGTTCACCGGCCTTCAGAATGGCGATGGCGGGAATCATGGAGATGAAGATACCGGAGAAGAGCTTGGCAACTTCAATAATGGGGAACCAGTTGAAGTCGTTCTTGCGACGGCTTTCAGGGTCGGTCAGCTTGAGAGACAGACCGGCGATGATGAGCAGCAGGACGTCACGAGCGATGTTCTGCAGTTCCACCGGAACGTGGTAGAGGTCGAAGGATACGTGGGGGCGCCACATACCGGACATAAGAACTGCCGCAACAACGCCGCCGAGCAGAAGCAGGTTTACCTTGCCTTCCATGCCGAACTTTTCGCCGGTACCGGCTGCATCACCCTTGGGCATGGGCTTGCCTTCCTTGCCGAACAGATAGGTATCCATGGCAAAGAATACGCCGAGCAGGATGGTGGCTACAAGAGCCATGGGAGCAAGCATGTGCAGGGTGGTCCAGAAGAAGGAAACGCCCTTCAGGAAGCCGAGGAACAGCGGCGGGTCACCCAGAGGAGTGAGCGAGCCACCCACGTTTGCAACCAGGAAGATGAAGAACACGACAGAGTGAACTTTGTACTTGCGGTGTGCATTGGCGCGGAGCAGGGGGCGAATGAGCAGCATGGCTGCACCGGTGGTACCCATCCAGCTTGCCAGCAGGGTGCCGATGAGCAGAATGCCAGTGTTGAGCATGGGGGTGCCCACAAGGCTGCCGGTCAGGCGCACGCCGCCGGCAACGGTGAACAGGGCGAACAGCAGGATGATGAACGGAATATACTCAAGGAAGAGAGTATGTATCGTTTCATACAGAGCCAGCTCAAAGCCGAACTGGAAAGTGAAGGGGACCAGAAACGCCAGACCCCAGAATGCGGCAACTTTGCCGAAATGGTGGTGCCAGAAATGCGGTGCCGCCAGCGGGAAAATCGCAATGGAAAGCAGCATGCAGGCAAAAGGAATAACCCACATTCCGGAAAGCAGAGCGCCATCCAGATGGGGGCCGCCATGTCCGCCTTCGCTGGCAAATGCGATTGCGGGCAGCATAATGGCAGTCATCGAAGCAGCGATGACAGCCAAAGATTTGATAGAACGCCAGTTAAACACCGTCTCAGCCTCCTTGTTGTCGCGGTGAACGTCCATAGTCGAGTGCACGATAGTATCCTTGCAGCAGCGTCGTTTCCGGGAGAACCCCTCCTCGCCGGGAACGCTGCACGTTCCGATCGTCTGTTGATGCGGAAGCGTGACGCGATGGAAAACCCTGTGCGGATGTAGTGAAAAACTCCACAAGACCACAGACCTTCTAACGAGTACACACCGTCTTTTCAATAGACGCTAAGGGAAAAATTTAATAAAACCCGTAACAAAAGACTAAAACGTTGCAAATTCATGTGGTTAGTTTTCAGTGAAAGCTTATTGTGAAAAATGGGGCAAATGGTTTGCTTGATCAGTTTTCAGATTGTGTACCCAACCAGTATAGGTGACAAATGCAGGAAACATCTGTAAAGCATGGTTTGCAAATGTCAGCAAAACATCAACACACTTTAGATGTAACAGTGGAACAACAGAATGGTACGTGAAAGAACAACGCAGAGACTGGAAAAATTGAAACGGGTGCTCTCGCTCAGACAGAAAGATCTGACGCTGGTGCTCGCCAACATCCATGATCCTCATAACGTGTCGGCAATATACAGAAGTTGCGATGCCTTCGGGGTGCCCAAAGTGCATCTCTACTACACTGATACTGCTTTCCCCACGCTTGGGGCCAGCTCGTCCGCTTCTGCCCGCAAGTGGGTGGATACCGTGCGCCACAAGGATACTGAAAGCCTGATGGCTGCAATGCGCGCCGAAGGCATGCAGGTTCTGGCAACCAGCTGTACACCCAAGGCCAAGCCTGTGCAGGAATATGACCTGGTTCGTCCCACGGCCATAATCATGGGTAACGAGCACCGCGGCGTGGACACCGAGCTTGTGGATGTTGTGGATGGTGAAGTCTATATTCCCATGTATGGCATGATCCAGAGTTTCAACGTTTCCGTGGCAGCTGCGGTCATTCTGTCCGAGGCTTCCCGCCAACGCAGGTTGGCAGGCAAGTACGATGCGCCCACCTATTCCGAAGAGGAATATGAGTCCATTCTGGCCCGTTGGGTGGAAAAGTAGCGCCGCTTGCACTATGTGGGGCTATGCTGAATGCCTGAAAAAAGGAACCGCCGTATCCTGTTGAAGATACGGCGGTTCCTTTTTATGTTCCGAGCTTGTTACAAAACTCCCAAGTCTCGCAACCAGTTTTCGTATAATTGCTGCAATTCCTTTTCTCCGGCCTTTTTAGCCCAGTTTGCAAGCCCTGCGGCCTTCTTGATGAGCGGCCCCGGATCTTCGAGCAGTTCATTCACATGCTCGGCTTTGTCTATGGCCTGCTGGGCAAGCGGAATGTTGCCGGACTTGGCGCCAGTGGCGGCAAGCTGCTTGTAATACGGCAGCATGGGGAAGAAATAGGTCTGCAGCAGGCGGACGCCGCAGGCTTCCGCAAACTGGCCGTTATTTTCCAGTATACCGGCAAGCAGGTTGTAGCCGGTGTGCCAGAGGGGTTCCTTCTGCAGCATTTCCCAGCATGCGGCCGGGCTGAACTGCTGTGTCATGGCAACGGTCAGTTCTTCTTCTCTTTCTGCGGGCAGGGTCAGGTAGGATTCAAGCCATGGCGTAAGCGCCATCTCGTAGCCGTCGCGTCTGGCAAAACGGTGAATGTCGGGACCGAAGCAGCCTTTGCAGCGCTCGTTGAGCAGAGCGGCGTTGTCACTGTCGTCATCGCCTCTGCCGGGAGTCTGACTTTCAAGATGGTACACGCGGCTCTGGGTGATGACGGCGAGGCGCTTGCCTGCCTCCCGTATGCGGCAGCACAGTTCCAGATCTTCCGAGCCGTTGCGGTAGCCGCTGAAGAATGCACCACACTGGAAAAAGAGCTCCTTCTCCACCATGATGGCTGCGCCCGTTATGGCCTGCAGGGTGCGCTTGGCGTGCACGGCAGGGTGATCTGCGGGGAAGTTGGCATACAGATGCTCGGTGCGCAGTGAAGGCGTGAAGGTAATGCCGCAGTGCTGCACGCGGTTCGTATCGGGATAGAGCAGCAGCGGCCCCGCAGCGCCGAGGCGCGGATCGTCCTGCATGGCCTTCATGAGCGGCGGCAGCCAGTTGGGCGTGAGCAGCGTATCGTTGTTCAGAAAGAGCAGAAGTCCGCCCCGTGCCGCCCTTGCTCCTGCATTGCAGGCAGGGCCGAAGCCCGTGTTGCGATTGAACCGCAGGTGGGTGAACCTGTCGCCGAAAAGCTGGTCACCGAGCGGGGCAAGAGCGGTGGCTGTTTCGTCCTCCGAGTGGTTGTCGGCGACAATCACTTCAAAAAAGTTGCCGGAGGTATGCGCGTGCAGGC
>JBKEAK010000122.1:0-13377 GCA_047972125.1 Halodesulfovibrio sp. | reverse complement strand
GTGGCAAACCAGCGTTCCTTGGTGCGTATGTCGCTTTCCATCTTGTGCTTGTAAAGCGCCATCTCGATGCAGGTGTGCAGTTCACGATCCTCAAAGGGTTTGAGGATATAGCCGAAGGGTTCCGTGATCATGGCCCTTCGCAATGTTTCCTCATCCGCATGGCCGGTAAGGTAGATGACGGGAGCCGAGACCCGGTCGCGGAGCAGGCCTGCCGTGTCTATGCCGTCCAGCGAGCCGCTGAGGTAAATGTCCATGAGAATGACATCGGGCGCAATGGAACTGGCCCGCTGCACTGCCTCTTCGCCGGAGCTGACCGCCACGGGAGCGGGATAGCCGAGCTGTTGCAGGCGGCGGCGGATATCCAGCGCAATGACGGGCTCGTCTTCGACGAGGAGTATGACCGTGTTTTTATCCTGCATGGCATTATTCGGTCAGGATATCCCTGAGGGCATTTTCCAGGTCGTTGTACTTGAAGGCATAGCCTGCGCCTGCAAGCCTTCCGGGCAGGGCAAACTGGCCCTGAAGTATCAGTTCCTCCGCCATTTCGCCCAGCATGAGGCGCAGCATGAAGCCGGGAACGGGCAGCCACGAAGGTCTGTTCATCACGCGGCCGAGCGTATTGCAGAAGTCGCGCATGGTGACAGGGGTGGGGGCGGTGAGGTTGAAGGGCCCGGCGCATTCCTTGTTTTCGATGATGTGGGCAATGGCACCGGCTGTGTCGTCGCGGTGTATCCACGAGAAACCCTGCTGGCCGCTACCCAGCGGACCGCCTGCATACATGCTGAAGGGGGAGACGAACTTCTGCAAAGCGCCTTCTCCCGGCCCCAGCACAACGCCGGTGCGGATAACAGCGCGGCGTATGCCCATGCGTTCCGCTTCCAGAGTGGAGGCTTCCCATTCACGGGCAACGGAGGCGAGAAATCCTTCGCCGGGGGGGGAAAATTCCGTGAAGGCATCCGGCCCCGTCAGGGTATGTGACCCGCCGTAATAGCCAATGGCGGATCCCTGAATCAGCACCTCGGGCAGGGTTTGCAGTTCCTTGAGCGCCTTTATGAGCACTTCGCCCGTTTGCACGCGCGACTGCCGTATGCGGCGTTTCTGCTCGTCGGTCCAGCGGGCGGCGGCAATGCTTTCGCCTGCAAGGTTGATGACGGCGTCTACACCTTCGCAGTATTTGGCCAGCGAAGGTACATCACTGCCGTCCCACATGACAAAGGAAACGTCGAGAGAATGCCCCTGAGGAATCAGAAAGCGGCCTTTTTCGGGGTTACGCGAGGGAATGACAGCCTGCCACCCCTTATCCAGAAGGTGCCCGGAAAGTGCCGTGCCTATGAAGCCGCTGCCGCCCAGAATGAGTGCACGCATAGAATTGTCCCTGTTTTCGAGTGGATAGGCAGTGTGGCCGGGATAAGCCCGACACGCCATCTTACAGTACCACCCATTATGCCACAGGAAGCTCTACGGTGACAATGGTTCCGCCGTTTTCTGCGTGATTTGCCCGAACATAGCCGCGGTGGTCGCTCACGATGGATTTGACAATGGTGAGGCCAAGGCCCGTGCCGCCTTTCTTGCGGGAGAAATAGGGCTCGAAGAGACGCGAGCGCTCTTCCTTGGTAAGGCCGGGACCGTTGTCAGCCACGTCCACGCGGATAAGGCCGAGCTGTTTGTCGTGTCGCAGCGAAACCACAACCTTCGGGTCGCTGCGCCCCTGCAATACTTCGGCGGCATTGCTGATGATGTTCAGGAAGGCCCTGTGCAGGGCTTCTCTGTCCATGGGAATGGTGGGAATGGAGGAAAGATAGTTCAGTTCCCACTCTATCTGGCTGTGGCTGTGCCGGAAAAGGGAGACGAGCTCTTCAATCAGCGGCTCTATCTGGTCGGGCTTGGGCGTGACTTCCGGCAGCTTTGCGAAGGCAGAGAATTCCTGCACCATCTGCTGCAGGTGCTCCACCTGCCGTACGATAAGGTCGGTGCACTGGTCGAACACGGGGTCGCCCACTTCCTGACCGTATTTGCGCTGAAGCCGCTGGGCTGAGAGCTTGATGGGGGTGAGCGGGTTCTTTATTTCGTGGGCAATGCGCTTGGCAACTTCGCGCCATGCGGCCATGCGCTGCATTTTTTCCAGCTCGGTAATATCTTCGAACACGATGACCACGCCGTATTCTTCCGAATCGCGGGCAGGAAGTCCCACGGCGTTGACCAGCAGCTTGAGTTCGCGTCCGGCCACGGAAATATCCACCTGCCGCTGCCACAGGGCTTCCGGCATGGACTTGAAGTGCAGATACATCTCGTCGATCAGTTCGGCATATTCGCCCTGCAGCAGTTCGCGCGAGCTGAGACCGATGAGGCTGCGCGCATCCACACCGAACATGGCGGATGCGGCCTTGTTGAGCGTGGATATGCTGCCCGTTGCATCCAGCGAGATGACCCCGGCTGCGATGTTGTCGAGCACGGCTTCGATGTATCTGTTGCGCTGTTCCTTGTCGAAGTTCTGGCGGCCAAGCTTGATGTTGGCGTCCGTCAGGCGCGAGCGGCTCTGTTCAAGGTCTTCCGCCATGCGGTTGAACGACTGCACCAGTACGCCCAGTTCGTCGGTGGACGTATCCTCAAGGCGTACCGCAAGGTCGCCTCTGGATATTCGCTCGGTGCCTTCGGCCAGCGCGAGAATGGGGGCTGCCAGTTCCTTGGCGAGCCGGAAGCCGAACCACATGGCCCCGAGAATGATGAGCAGGGTGAGCACGCCGAGCACGAAATACAGCGTCACCTTGAGCGGATGCTTGAGCGTTTTGAGTTTCTTGTATTCCTCAACGCCGCGCACGATGCGGTCGAGCCGGAACATGACCCCCTGCCCGACACTTTCCACCAGCACAAGGTAGCCGGTTTTGCCTTCGTCAACGGGCATGACACCGACGGCATAGTCAGCATCGGCACCCGGCCAGATGATGGACCAGAAGAGCGGCTGACTTTCCAGACTGTCCCAGTTGATGCGGGCCTTTGTCTCGTCCCACACGCCGGATATGGATTTGTGTCCGTGCCAGTTCTGTTCCTGCCTGTCAGGCCGTATGACCCCCACGAGGGTAAGGTCGTATTCGGCAAGCTTGCTGGCGAGGTAGTCGTCCATGATCTTGCCGCCCCATGCGAACCGTCGCTCCCTGATCTCCTTGATCATGAATTCGGAGCGGTGCTTCAGCCTGTCGCGGGAATCGGCATAGATGGATTGCCCCACCTCCAGTGCCTGTTCCATGGAATGCTCAACCTGATTTTTGAACCAGTAGTCCACGGATGTTTGCACAAACCGGGCACTGACAAGGAACATGAGCACCGTGGGGAACAGGGAAAGGCACATGAACGCGAGCACAAGGCGTGTTCGCAGGCGCGAGCCGAGCACCCTGCGGCGGCGTTCCAGAATGAGCTTAACGCCGTTGCGGATGACGATGAAGAGAACGAGCAGCAGCAGAATGAAGTTCAGGTTGAACAGGCCGAGGAAGAAGTAGGAATCGACCCCGAAATAGGTGAGTTCAACCCATGTGAGCCCCACAACCAGCAGAAAGGCGACCGCGGCGAAGATAAGCTCGCGTTGGCGGCGTTTGCGTTCGCGCGTGTCCGCAACGCTGACGCGGATGGTGTCGCGCTGGTCCGACAGAGATTCCGTCTGGCCGGTGGCGTCCTGCTTTGTACCGTGTTGCGTTTCGGGCGCGGTCATGATGCTGCTGCCTGCGTCAGAAGGTGAAATTCATGGTGTAATGCATGGAAGGAGCCACATCCCACGACCAGAAGAACAGGGTTTTGGCCATCCATGGCGGCACGTTGTCGTTCTTGACGCGAACATCCAACGTTACGCGATAATCCTCACCCCGTTCAAGCGCGGAAAGCTGGCCGAGGGTGATGGAAAGCTCTTCCCACGTTCCCTCCAGCAGCTTGAGCAGGCTGGTGCTCTTGTGCAGCGTGGTTTCGTTACCATGCACGATGATATATTCGCGCGTGAGCACGTTGTAGGTGAGCACGCTGGTGAACTTGTGGTGGGTGAGTATCTCGGAAAACCACAGGGTGCCGGGCGCGGAAAGGCGCGCCTCGCATTCCAGGGTAAGCTGCGCGCCTTCCTTGAGCATGAGGCGCACGGGGTCAAGATCGGTGAACCCGATGCCGAAGCGGACCGCGATCTGCCCATCGGAGTTATCGAGAACGAAATTGCGAAGTTGCAACTGCTGCTCCGCTGCGGGCGAGGGCAGAGGATTGAGCAGCGCCGCAAGGGCGATGAAGAGCAGGAATATGCCTGCCCGCAAGGATGGGTGACGGTGTGCTATATTCGGCATGGTCTCGTATCGTGTCGTTGATAAACGTGGAATTGTGTCATACCGGCGGTTGGTTGGCAACACCTTGCATCATGCGATTTCCGGAAGGGGTGGCGCGGGTTGGCAAATGGCCCTGCACTGTGCGGTAAAGGTGGGGGCCGGCCGGAGAGTTTGGCGAGAGGATTGTGGGAGAGTCGTGGAGGAACTGGCGAGAGCGTCCGTTGGCGGGCAACTTAAGGTGACAAAAAAAGGCGGCCTTGTGGCCGCCTTTCTGTATGCGTGTCGAAGGTAGCTTACAGGCCGAGGTAGGCCTTCTTCACATCGTCGTTGGAAAGCAGGCTGGCGGCGGAATCTTCAAGCGTGATCCGGCCGTTTTCCATAACGTAGCCGCGGTGGGCGATCTTGAGCGCCTGGTTGGCGTTCTGCTCAACGTGGAACACGGTGGTTCCGGCTTCGTTAACCTTTCTGATGATGTCGAAGATCTGCTGGATGATGATGGGGGCAAGGCCCAGAGACGGTTCGTCCAGCAACAGCAGGCGGGGCTTGCTCATGAGCGCGCGGGAAATGGCCAGCATCTGCTGCTCGCCGCCGGAGAGCGTGCCGCCCTGCTGCTTCTGGCGCTGGGCCAGAATGGGGAACAGGTCGAACACGTACTCGAGGTCGCGCTTTATGCCTTCCTTGTCGTTGCGGAGGAACGCGCCGAGATCAAGGTTTTCCATGACCGTCAGCTCGGGGAAGATCAGGCGGCCTTCGGGAACCTGGCTGATGCCGAGGCGGACAATCTCGTTGGCGCGCATGGTGTGCAGGGGTTTGCCTTCGAAGGTGATCTCGCCGGAGCGGGGCGGGGTGCCGCCGCAGATGGACATGAGCGTGGTGGACTTGCCCGCACCGTTAGCGCCGATAAGCGTGACGATTTCGCCCTGATTGATGTGCAGGTTGATGTCACGCAGGGCGTGGATGTTGCCGTAGTAGGTGTTGACGTTGGTAAGCTTAAGCATGGTCCTCTCCCAGATACGCCTTGATGACTCGGGGGTCCTTGCTGATCTCGGCAGGGGTGCCATGTGCGATCATGCAGCCGTATTCCATGACATAGATGCGCTCGGAAAGGCTCATGACCATGCTCATGTCGTGTTCGATGAGCAGAATGGCCATGTCCAGTTCGTCGCGGATGCGCAGAACCAGCTGCTTGAGCGAGGCTGTTTCCTGCGGGTTCATGCCGGCAGCGGGTTCGTCGAGCAGCAGCAGCGAAGGTTCCGTTGCAAGGGCGCGGGCGATTTCCAGACGGCGCTGTTCGCCGTAGGGCAGGTTGCAGGCAAGGTCGTTGTAGTGCTTGTGCAGGCCGATGTACTTGAGCAGGTCGTAGCTCTTGTCCACGATTTCCTGCTCTTCCCTGCGCACTGCCGGGGGACGCAGCAACGCGCCCAGAATGCCGGACTTGGTGCGGCAATGGCGTGCGATCATCACGTTTTCAAGAACGGTCATGTTCTTGAACAGGCGGATGTTCTGGAAGGTACGTGCCATGCCCAGCTCGGTGACGAGGTTGGGCTTCAGGCCCTTTACAACGGTTTCCTTGCCGTTCTTGGGGGTGAAGCGCACTTCGCCTTCGGTGGGAACATAGATGCTGGTGATGCAGTTGAAGAAGGTGGTCTTGCCGGCACCGTTGGGGCCGATAAGCGCCACGATCTCGCCTGCGTCGATCTTCATGTCAACGTCGTTGAGCGCGCGCAGACCGCCGAAGTTTTTCGAGAGGGAGCGGACGTCGAGTACGGTAGCCATTACGCCTTCCCTCCTTCACGGGCAAGGTCCGGGTCATTCACGGTGTACTTCTTGCCCTTGGGAGCGATAAGGCCCTGCGGACGGAAGATCATCATCAGTACCATCGCCACCGCAAACATGATCATGCGGTATTCGGAGAAGGCGCGCAGGTATTCGGGCATGAGCACGAGGAACGCGGAGCCGAGAATGACCCCGAGGTTCGATCCCATGCCGCCCAGCACCACGATGGAGAGGATGATGGCCGATTCGAAGAAGGTGAAGCTGGCCGGGTTGATGAAGGTGGTCTTGGCCGCGAAGATAACGCCCGCAAAACCGGCCCATGCGGTACCGAGACCGAAGGCCATGAGCTTGGTGTTCACGCGGTCAATGCCCATTGCCTGACAGGCGATTTCGTCTTCACGCAGTGCCTGCAGGGCGCGCCCGATACGGGAGTCCTTGAGGCGCTGCACGGCAATGATGGTGATGATCGCCATGACCAGCACGATGTAATAAATGTAGACGTTGGCACCGGCAACGCTGAGTTCCTGCCCGAAGAGGCCGGGACGGTGGATGCTGGATATGCCGGAAGGTCCGCCGGTTACGTTGCTCCAGTTTTCGAGCACAAGGCGGACTATTTCGCCGAAGCCCAGCGTGACAATGGCGAGGTAGTCGCCGCGCAGCCGCAGCACGGGGAATGCCAGTGCAACACCAGCCAGTGCCGCCATTACGCCGCCTATGGGCAGTGCAACCCAGAAGCCGATGCCGAAGTAGTGGTTTAGCAGGGCATAGGTGTATGCGCCGATGGCGTAACAGGCTGCATGGCCGAGAAAGAGCAGGCCCGCAACGCCCACGATGATGTTAAGGCCAAGGCCCAGAATCACGTAGAGCAGAAAGGAAATGAAGATGTTGGTCTGGTAGGTGCTCACCAGCCACGGCATGATGGTAAACAGCGCAAGGGCTCCGCCATATACGGCGAAGGTGAAGCGCTTGTCGGAACCAAGCCTGTCGGTGAACGAAGGCTTTGCCTCGGCAGAAGCAGGAGCAGCCTTCACCGATTCTCTGCGGCGCATGGCCCAGCGCCAGACAAAGGAGAGGATGAAGCTTCCCACAACAACATACGCCAAGTTCATCCATCGCCATTCAACCGTGTTCTCAATGGTGTTCACACGGACAACCATGAGCGGGAAGGTGAGGAACATGAACCAAACGCTGACAAGAAGCGATTTTTTCAGTTCTTGAATTGCTTGCATAATAAGTATCCCACACGCAGCAGGGCTGCGTTCTCTATGTGCATAAACGGTTGGCTACACCTTTTCCACAGGGGCTTTGCCCATGATGCCGGAAGGTCTGAAGATGAGGAACACGACCAGCAGGGTGAACGCGAACACGTCTTCGTAGTCACTGGAAATGTATCCCGTGGCGTAGCTTTCGGCCAGACCGAGGAAGAGGCCGCCGAGCATTGCGCCGGGAATGGAGCCGATGCCGCCGAGAACTGCGGCTGTAAATGCCTTAACACCGGCGATGAAGCCGATCATGAAGTTCACCTGTCCCACGTGCGAGGCAATGAGCACGCCGCCCATGGCTGCCAGCGAGGAACCGATGATGAAGGTGATGGAGATGACCCTGTCGGCGTTAATGCCGAGCAGCATGGCCATCTTGCGGTTCTGCGCGGTGGCGCGCATTGCCTTGCCCATCTTGGTGAACTTGATGAACAGGGTGAGTCCGGCCATGCACAGGGCACTGGCCACAACGATGACGAAATCGCTCGAACCGAAAATGTGCGCGATGGGATCGAGGAATTCGAATTCGGGGATCAGCGCGGGGAAGGGAAGAAAGTCGGAAGTCTGGGCCAGAATAACGTAGTTCTGGAGGAAAAGAGACATACCGATGGCGGAAATGAGCGGCGACAGGCGGCCCGCGTTACGCAGGGGCTTGTAGGCGATCTTTTCCATGGTGAACCCGTAGGCCGCACAATAGATAACGGCAACAGCGGCGGCGATGAGCAGAATGGCGAAGGCCGGGAAGCCGTAAATGCCGAGCACGCTGGCCACGATGAGCGCGGTGAACGCGCCGATCATGTAAATTTCGCCGTGGGCGAAGTTGATGAGTTCGATGATGCCGTACACCATGGTGTACCCGAGTGCGATCATCGCATAGATGCTTCCGCGGGTCAGACCGCCGAGCGCTAATTCAAAAAAATAAGACCAATCCATAATGTCCTGTCCCGTCCGGATTCCCCCGCGCGCCCCAGCGTAGCGGGGTGATGGCAGGTCGTAGTTCCGGCATTTTAGTAAAGAAGGAGGGGACAGGCGCTGCCTGTCCCCCTGAGGTTATCTCAAAAGGTCGTAATACTTACTTGAGTTCCACGTACTTGCCCTTCTGGACCTGGTACATGGAGAAGCCAACGCCTTCAGCATCGCCACGGGCGTCGAACTTGATCTTGCCCACGGGGGTGTCGACCAGGTCTTCATGCAGAACCTTCGCCATGTCGTCGAACTTGGTGGAGTTGGACTTGTCGATGGAGTTCAGCAGGGCAAGGGCAGCTGCGTAAGCGGAGTCGAAGAATGCGCCGGGCTCGGTGCCGAACATCTTCTTGTGGGCTTCAATGGCTTCCTTGTACAGGGGCAGGCTGGAAACGTCGCGGGGACCGGAGGCGTAAACGCCTTCAGCATCGGAACCGGCAACCTTGATGAAGGTGTCGTCCTTCACGCCGTCATCGGAAACGAAGGGGGTGTCCATGCGCTTCTTGCGCATCTGGGAAACGATCTTGGAAGCTTCGGGGTGGTAGCCGCCGAAGATAACCACGTCAGCGTTGGCGCGGCGAATCTTCTGCACAACGGCGGAGTAGTCCACTGCACCGGGGGTTACGCCTTCAAACAGCACAACTTCTGCCTGCTTGCCTTCTTCGATGAACTTCTTGGCGAAGTCGGCATAGCCCTTGCCGTAGTCGCCCTTGTCGTGCAGCACGGCAATCTTCTTGGCCTTCAGGGTATCAATGGCAAAAGCCACGCCCAGCTTGGCCTGAGCATCGTCGGAAGCGATGGTGCGGAAGAAGGTGGGGTATTCACCGGACTGGGTCAGCGCGGGGTTGGTTGCGCTGGGAGACATGACCGGAATCTTGGCTTCGGTGTAGATGGGCAGGGCAGCCTTGGTGGCACCGGAGCAGATGTGGCCCAGAACGGCAACAGCGCCGTCGGAGATCAGCTTGGTGGCAACGTTGGTGGCCTTTTCGGGCTTGCACTCTTCGTCCTGAATGAGCAGCTCGACCATCTTGCCGTGGATGCCGCCCTTGGCGTTGACCTGATCAACAACGATCTTTGCAGCATTCATGGTGGGGATGCCGTAGGATGCGAGGTCGCCGCTGTGGGGACCGGCAACGCCGAGCTTGATGGTTTCTGCAAACGCGGGGGTGCAGAACATGGCAACGGCCAGACCGGCAATGATACTCTTCTTAAGTCCCTTGAAATTCATTGGATCCTCCAGAATTAGCAGTGGCGCTACAAAATGTGAAAACCCCAAATTCGACTGCCGTTCCGTCCGTTTTTTTCAGTTTTGTAAGGGGCGGCAGCCCGAAAATTCAATTCATCCCTTTTTGAACCTTTCGTCGTTGTTGTTGCTGAAAAGTGGAAAATTGTCAAAACAGGATGCCATAAATAAGCAAAATATGTCAATTTATCACTACTTTTGTTTTGTTAAGTGACTAATTGCAAGTATATCGTCGTTCTTTCCTGTCATAAGCAAGGGGCTGACCTGAAAAAGTACGAAATTGTCTGAACTGCCCCCGGATTTTCCGTCTGCCTGCAAGCTTGTCTCTGCAAAAGGACCGCTTTCGGTTGCAAAAAAGAGGAAAACGGGTTGTAAGATAACTAGGATATTACATGTACCGCGTTGTGCTGCCGGGTAGGGACCGGGTGTGCGGGCGGTGCCGACGTCTGATGTGATACCGGATATGGAATGGATGCATGGTCTGTCTTGTCTGATGGATTTGTGATTCAATGAATCACGCATGCGTTCCGGGGGCAGGGGTGAAGACCCTGATATATTGCGGGAAAACGTTTCAAGGAGATTCTGTCATGGTATTCAGGAGCGCGGTTTACAGAGGAGTTTCAGTTCTCATTCTGGTATTTTTGCTGGCGGCCTGTTCTTCACCGGAAGAATCTCCCCAGCCCAAGGTGCTGAAGCCTGTGAAGGTGATGACCGTGGGCGAGAGGGAAGCAGGCATAACAAGAGCCTTTCCCGGCGTGGTTGTGGCGGGCGATTCAGTTGATCTGGGCTTCCGCGTTGCAGGGCAGCTTGCCGATTTTCCCGTGAAGGAAGGCCAGCAGGTGAAGGAAGGTGACATAATCGCCCGGCTGGACAAGCGCGATTATCAGACCTCGCTGCGCAACTTCGAATCCCGCCTGGGCGGGGCCAAGGCTTCCCTGAACGAGGCCCGGCTCAATTTTCAGCGCAACGAGCAGCTGCTGAAGTCCGACACCATCTCCAGATCCGCATATGATACGGCCAAGGCCCGGTACGAGAATGCCGTTTCGGAGCTTGAATCGCTCGAACAGCAGATTCGGCAGGCGCGGCTCAATGTGCAATATACCGACCTGCATGCGCCGTTTTCCGGCACAATAGGCACCAAGTATGTGAAGAATTTTGAAAACGTGCAGGTGCAGCAGCCCATAGTGCGGCTGCAGAATCTGGATACGCTTGATGTGGAAGTGGAGATTCCCGAGTTCGTGTTCGTGCTGTTCAAGAATTACAAGGGTGCGCCCACGCCGCCCGTTGTGCGCTTTACCGCCTATCCGGACCGCGAATTTGCCGCGCATCTGAAGGAATATCGTACCGTTCCCAATGCCCAGACCCAGACCTATACAGTGACCATGACGGTGGAAAAGCCTGAGGGACTCTCTCTGCAGCCGGGCATGACTGCCGAAGTGCAGGGCAAGCTGCCGCCCACCGTGAGCACCGATGGTTATCTGGTGCCGGTTACCGCAGTATTCGGCGGCGAGGGCCAGACCAAATACGTGTGGGTGCTGGATGAAGACATGACCGTGCATTCCAAGCCCGTGGTTACCGGCGAAATGCAGGACAGCGACATCATCATCTCCAGCGGGCTCGCATCCGGCCAGCGCATTGTGATAGCCGGGGTGCACTATCTGCAGGAAGGACAGCAGGTGAGGATTCTTGAAGGGCCTGTAGGGGAGCGGTAGCCATGAACATTGCCGAGTTTGCCATTCGCAGGCGGGTCAGCACTCTGGCGCTGACCCTTGCTCTGGTTTTCGGAGGGCTTGCCGCCTACATGTCCATGGGCAGGCTTGAAGATCCTGAATTCACCATCAAGGACGCCCAGATAATCACCCAATACCCCGGCGCCACCGCCCGGGAAGTGGCTGAAGAAGTAACCGATGTTCTGGAGAGCGCGGTGCAGCAGATGGGGCAGCTCAAGCGGGTTACCTCCGTCTCCAAGCCCGGACTTTCCACCATCACCGTGACCATCAAGGATGAATACGGCAAGGCGCGTCTTGCACAGGTGTGGGACGAGTTGCGCCGCAAGGTGGGCGACACGGTCGCATCGCTTCCTCCCGGTGCCAAGACTCCGCTCGTTGTGGATGACTTCGGCGATGTGTACGGCATCTTCTTTGCCGTGACGGCCGATGGCTATTCATACAAGGAACTGAAGGACTACGTCGATTATCTCCGCAAGGAGATGCTGGTGGTTGAGGATGTGGCCAAGGTGACCATATGGGGTGCCCAGCCGGAGGCGGTGTATGTGGAAATTTCCCGTGCGCGCATGCGTGCGCTGGGCGTTTCCATGAACAGTGTCCTGAACGTGCTTTCGCAGCGCAATCTGGTGACAGACGCCGGTAACGTGCTGGTGAATCCCGAATATATCCGCATTTCACCCAGTGGCGGCATAACCTCGGTGGAGGAGCTGGGCGACCTGTTCATAACTGATGCCGGTTCCGGCACGCTGGTCTACCTGAGGGATATTGCCACCATCACGCGCGGGTATATTGACCCGCCCAGAAAGATGATGCGCCAGAACGGCAAAATGTCCCTCGGCGTTGGCATATCGCTGGCGGAAGGCGGCAATATTGTTGACCTGGGCGACAGGGTGAAGGCCAAACTCAGGCAGATGGACCCGGACACCCCCGTGGGCATCGTCGTTGACCCTGTCTATTTTCAGCCGGACTACGTGACGCAGGCGGTGGATGGTTTTGCCATAAGCCTCATAGAGGCCATAGTCATCGTCATCGGCGTGCTCATGATAACCATGGGGCTGCGCAGCGGCCTGATCATCGGTTCGGTGCTGCTCATCACCGTTGCCGGTTCGTTCATCTTCATGAAGATGATGGATATCCAGCTGCAGCGCATCTCGCTGGGTGCTCTCATCATCGCGCTCGGTATGCTGGTGGATAACGCCATCGTGGTGACGGAAGGTATGCTGGTGCGCATCCAGCAGGGTGAAAACCGCATATCCGCCGCGGGCGAAGTGGTGCGCCAGAACCTCTGGCCGCTGCTTGGCGCAACCGCCATTGCCATCATGGCCTTTGCCGCCATCGGCCTTTCCAAGGATAATACCGGCGAATATTGCGGCTCGTTGTTCTGGGTGCTGCTCATCTCGTTGTTGTTGAGCTGGGTAACCGCCATAACCACTACCCCGCTGCTGTGCGAAATGTTCCTCAAGGGCGGTTCCGCAACAGACAAGGACCCTTACGGCGGCGTGGTGTTCAGGGGCTACCGGGCCATGCTGCGGTGCTGCCTGAATTTCCGCTGGTTAACCGTGGGGGTCATGGTCGTTCTGCTGGCCGTTTCCGCTTTCGGGTTCGGGTTCGTCAAGCAAAGCTTCTTCCCGGATTCCACACAGCCGCAGTTCTTCGTGGACTTCTGGAAGCCGGAAGGAACGGATATCCGCCAGACCAGCCTTGAGATGAAGGATCTGGAACAGCGGGTGCTCAGTGACCCGCGTGTGGAATTCGTTTCCACCTTCGTGGGCGGCGGCGCCCCCCGGTTCATGCTCGTGTACGGGCCGGAAAAGGACTACTCGAACTACGGTCAGCTTATTGTGACGGTTAAGGATTTCCGCGACATTCCGGCCATGATCGAGGAGTACCGGAGCATCCTTCCCGAGCATCATCCCGAGGCATTCTTCAAGTTCAAGAAGGTGCGCCTTGGTCCGGGCCGTGACGACCCGGTGGACATTCGTTTCAGCGGACCGGACCCGGAAGTGCTGCGCACCATCTCGGAACAAGCCAAGAGCATCATGCGGGCCAATGCCAATGCGCAGGGCGTGCGTGATAACTGGCGTGAAAAGGTGAAGGTGCTCGAACCCGTCATTGCC
>JBKEAK010000121.1:0-5862 GCA_047972125.1 Halodesulfovibrio sp. | reverse complement strand
CTGCAAAAATCGAAACTGCCTGCTGTGCCGCATGGGGACAAGCATCAAGAGTATTGAGGAAGATGCAATAGCCGCATAACCAGTTGCCTCCTTTGTCGGTTGTCTGATATCGGCAAAGGCAAAGGAGGTGACTATGAGCCTGTTCCGATCACAAGTTGTTTTGCTAATGATTGCAATGTCTATGGCGCTGTGCGGTTCAGCCTTTGCTGATGAGCGAGATGTATTAAAAAGCCTTGAGTCTTTGAAAGGCAACGTCGAGGCTGGAGTTTCATACCACAAATACAATGAGTTGATTGCAAACGCACATGTTGAGCTTAATATTGCAGAAAGAACGATCAAGAACAAAGAATTCATTGAAGAAGCTAAAACATGTTTGCAGCATTATATTAATGCCCGAGATGGATGGAAGAGAAAAATCGATTTAGCTGGAAGCTACGCTGAACAGTGTGAACAGTATATGCAACAGGAATGGGGCGAAGCAGAGAGCGCTTTAGAGCGAGCATATTCCGCCTTAAAGTAGAGTATTGACAATCCCCGCTGTCTATGGCTTGATTCGCCTACGGTGCTTGAAAACACCTGAAGGCGGAAACGCCAACCCGACAGCCTTGGCTTTTTTTGCGCCCAAAGATGGGGCCTTATATCGCACATTGTTTGCCGGGTGCGGAGATTATGTACAGGGCGCAAGCCTAAAGGTCTCCGGCAGCTCCTTCAGCTGTTTTCAACACCCGGCATTTTCTATTGGGGAAGATGCCGCACGAACCTTGAAAAGTTCTGAAGGAGTATCACCATGGCAATCTCTTCCACCCTTCTTGATCATCTGCAATTTTCATTGGAACCCATACGAGTATTCAGCACTCTGCTGGAAGCCAGCGAAAGGCAAGACCTTGCCCTTGTGTTGCAGGCTCTGTGCAGCGATGTGACCAACCGGCTCAGCGAAACCGCCACGGCTGTGGAAACGGCCTGCGGCCCGCTGACCGTGTGCGGAGAGTGTCGTCTTTCCGTTGTGCGGCAGATGCGGGCAGTGGAAGAAGGCGAAGGGGGTGCGGCATGAGCGCGGTGATTCCTTTCGGCTTTGACGATAACCTTGTGCGCGTGGTGCATAACGATGATGGTGAACCGCTGTTTGTGGCGAAGGATATTGCAATATCCTTGGGATATTCTTGGAATGGTTCAGCTTGTGTTGCACATGTTCCAGAAGAGTGGAGAGGGGTCAGAACAGTTCTGACCCCCTCTGGAAGCCAGACGGTCGCCACCCTCACAGAACAGGGCCTCTATTTCTTCCTTGGCCGCAGTGACAAGCCCAAGGCTCTGCCGTTTCAAAAATGGATAGCCGGCGAGGTGTTGCCATCCATCCGCAAGCGTGGCGCGTATGCCGTTGGTGGTTCTGCCCAACCGGAGCGCCCTGCTCTGCCTGCTGTTCCCATTCTTACCGATGCCGCTCTGGGGCTACGTCCCAATGTGCGGGCGCAGGTGCTCAGCTGCGCGGTGCAGGCCGCCAAGATGGAAGGCGGCAGCCCTGAGTTGATTGACCATTATTTCCAGAAGTATTCCGAGATGGTGGGGGCGCGGGCCACGTCCCTGCCTGTTGCGCTCACCGGCTCTTATGCCGAATCTGCCCGCACCAACATGCTGGTGCATGCGTGGATAGAATCGTGCGGAATGCATGTGCCGCCCAGCCGTTCTAGAAAGTTCAAGGTGCAGTCCCGCCCGTTTTATGAAGAGTTTGTCCGCTGGTGTCGCCTGCGCGGCGAGGCGGATATTCCGGGACACAAGACGTGGAGCCTTGAAATGAAAAACATTTTTCCTTCACAACGCTCCAACTTTGTGTACTTTTATGTGGCCCGTTCCGGCAGATCGGAAAGTGCCACTTTTGAACACCGCAAACCAGAGCGCAACCAGCACCATTGTTGACATGAACGTACATCGAACAATTAGCAAAGTGCTAAATTAGCAGTCACTTGCTTGCATTACATACGCCCCATGGTGGTATTTTCTTATGAAACTACACCATGGGGCTTTTGCATGACAGACGCCGAATTGACCCAGAGCAGGCTTGATGCCTACCTTGCCGCAGAGGCCGCGATTATTTCCGGCCATCAGACCAACACGTTGGAAGGCACCACCTACACCCGCGCCAACCAGCAGGACGAGCAGCGCACGATAAACCAGCTGCGTAGAGAGCTGGCAGCCATGCGGCGCGGCGGTTCGCTGCGGCAGACGCAGGTGATCTTCTGATGCGGCCCATGCAGGCCATATCCGACAGCATGACCGCGCTGGCTGCATTTCCCTCTTCCGCGTGGCGGTCGCTTTCCCATGCCGCGTTCAACATGGTTACCTCTGTACGCTGCGGCATAATGGCCTTCAGCAATCCGCAGGCGGCCCTTACCTACCGCGAGCAGCGGGCATTTTACCTTTCCTATTCCGCAGCCAGCCGTAAGGGACCGAACAAAAACTGGCGGCCCAGCAACAAGACGGCTGACGAACAGATCATGCGCGGCTGGTCCGATGTTATGGCCCGCGCCCGCGACCTTGTCCGCAACAACCCCAACATTTCCGGCGCGCTGCGCAAGATATGCAACAACGTGGTGTTCAAGGGCATTATGCCGCAGGCGCAGCTGATGCGCGGCGATGTGGCGGACGAGGCCAGCAACCGTCTTATCGAGCACCAGTTCAAGAAGTGGGCGCGGCAGGTCAAAGTCCGCAGCAAGCAGAAGCTTGTCACCCGTTCCCTGTGGTCTGACGGTGGTTCGTTCGTTCGTTGCTTTGCCAGCGAAACATTGCACAAGCGCGGCGTGGTACCGATGGGCGTAGAAATTCTTGAGGTGGACCATCTTGACCGCGACCGCAACGAGGAACTGGAAAACGGCCACGTGATCAACCGGGGGATTGAATACACCCCGGACGGTTTTGTGGCCGCGTATTGGCTCTTCCCCAACCACCCCGGCAATACCCGCAATTTCATGCGCCGCATGCACCAGAGCGAGCGCGTTTCTGCTGAAACCTGTTTTCTGATCATGGACCCTGAGCGCCCCAGCCAGAGCCTGCCTATTCCGCTGCTGGCAAGCGTGATCATGTCCATGCACAATTTCAACGAGTATCAGGACGCAGTACAGATTGCTGCACGAATCGGAGCCGCCTTCTCGGTTTTCGTGAAAACCACATCCGGCGGCATTGTCGGCAATACTCTGAGTGGAGCCCCCATGTCCACGCTGGCAGAGGGTGGAACCACTGAGGGCGGAACTGTTCCCGGATTCGTCGGCAGCGGAAACATCATTGAGCTGCCCCCCGGTAAGGAAATTCAGGTCGCCAATAACCCCCGCCCCGGCGAGAACTACGCCGACTTTGTGCGCACCAGCCTGCGCAACGCATCTACCGGCGTGGGCATGAGTTCATCGGCATTCAGCAACGACTATTCCGATGCCAACTATTCCAGCATCCGCCAGAGCGTTCTTGAGGAACGCCGCAGTTATCAGGACCAGCAGCAGCTTCTGAAAGACGAAATGCTTGATCCCGTGTTTGAGCTGTGGGTCATGTACCGCTGGCTGTTCGGATACGGGCAGGAGCGGGAAATCCCTGTTGTGTGGCAGACCCCCGGCTGGGAATGGGTTGACCCGCTCAAGGATGCAACTGCCGCCAAGCTGCTCAAGGAAATGGGCATAGAGAACGAAATTGACCTCGCTGCCAGCCGTGGGCGCGACTACGAAGAAAACGTGGAAAAGCAGGCCCGCGCCAAGGAAATGCGCTAGCGATAAGGTCTGGATACTGATCATGAGGCAACCCACAATGCTTAGTCCGAAGAAGGGCGAATGCAAGCAGGCGTTCATGAAGCGCGCTGTCAGCGAGCTGATGAAACAGGGCAAGAAGGAGGCCGAGGCCATGGCAGAGGCTGCCCGCCTGTGGAACGCCGCCAACCTTTCCGCCGAAGAGGCCGGGGGTTTTACCCTTTCCTCTGTCGGCCCTGTGCGGCTGGCGGACAGTGACGGAGAAGACAAGCCCCGCCGGTTCTCCATTCTCGCCAACACGGGCGGGGTGAATGATCTTGGGTACTACCGGTTCATCATCGATCTGAAAGGCATTGAATGTCTGGAACGCTTCCCTTGCCTGCTTGAGCACGGGCGGCAACAGATTCTCGGCTTTCATGATGGCACCAAGATCACCAAGGAAGGTTTTTTCTGTTTCGGCCAGTTCGTGGATACGCCCTATGCGGAAGAGGTTTTGCGCCTCGCTGATCAGGGCTACCCGTGGCAGTCGTCCGTTGGTGTTTGGCCGCTACAGACGCGGTTTCTGCCCTCGGGCGAGAAGGCAACCGTAAACGGGCTGAAGGTTGAAGGCCCGTTGGATATTTGGGAGCGCAGCAAGATCAGGGAAAATTCCTTCTGCTCGCTCGGCGTTGACGATGAAACGGCGGCAATTGTGATGAGCCGCGAAAACCATAACCCGGAGGGTACCATGAAGTACTCGGATATGCTCAAAAAGGCTCTTGGTCTTGCCGCCGACGCCACTGACGAAGCGGTTCAGGCCAAGCTGAAGGAAATGAATCCTGATTTCGGCGATGCGACAGAGGAACTGTCTGTGTGGCAGTACCTGCACACCAATGGTGGTGGCAATCCCCCCGCTGCCCCCGTAGTTCCGCAGCCGCTCAGCCAGCCCGGAACGCCTGCACAGCCTGCACAGCCCGGCACCCCCACCTCTGCTGATCTGTCCGCAGAGGTGGCGCGTCAGCTGGCCGTGGAAAGGGAACGTGCCAGCGGTATCATGGCTCTGACCGTAAAGATGGGGCTGTCCAAGGAATGGGCGCAGAGTCTCATCGACAAGGCAACCAGCCTTGCCGATGCCCGCACTCTCGCCATTGAAGAAGCCACCAAGACCAACAGCCCGTTCGGGGCAGGTCGCCTTTCCGAAGGTGCCACCGACAGCGACAAGTTCCGCAAGCTGGCATCCGAAGGTATCGGCCTTCGCTTCGGTATGGGTGATGCTTCCAAGGCAGACAACGAAACCATGCAGTTCAGCCGCATGGGCCTGCTTTCTCTCGCTTCTTTCTGCCTGCAGCGCGGCGGATTGAACCCCGCGCTGATGGGTAAGGAAGAGATTGCCCGCAAGGTGCTTTCCCGCTCTTTCAACCTCGCAGGCTCCACCAGTGACTTCAAGAACATCATGATGGACGTTGCCAACAAGCGTATGCTGGAAAGCTTCGGCACTGTGGAAGAAACTTGGCGCACCTTCTGCGATGTTGTCACCGCCTCCGACTTCAAGGACATGCACGGCGTTTCTCTGGACGGCGCGCCCGAACTGCTGCCCGTTCCGGAAAGCGGTGAATACAAGTCCGCTGCCCTTTCCGACGGCAAGGAAAGCTACCGCATCGGGAAATACGGCCGCATCATCCCCCTGACGTGGGAAGCCATCGTGAACGACGATATGCGTGCCTTCATGAAGATCCCCGGCATGTTCGGTGCCGCTGCAGCCCGCCTTGTTCTGGACATTGTGTATGGCCTGCTGAAGAGCAACCCCGTTCTGGGTGACGGCAAGGCCCTGTTCCATGTGGACCGTGGCAATATTGCCACCGGTTCCGATATCGGACGCGTGACCATGGGAACCATGAAGGCCATGCGCAAGTCCATGGGTACCCGTACTGACCGCAGCGGCAATCTGGTCAAGGTTACCCCCTCCACCCTGATCATTTCCGTTGATCAGGCTACCGACGTGGACGTGCTGCTCACCTCTGCCGCCAATCCCGAAGGCACCAACAGCGGCGTGAACAACCCCTTCCGTAACGCATTCATGCCCGTTTCCGACCCGCACGTTGACGAGATCCACGATAACGCGTGGTTCGCGTTCGCGAAGCCCGGTCAGTACGACGGCATT